>JAHLFI010000164.1 GCA_018883865.1 Candidatus Oceanisphaera merdipullorum | reverse complement strand
GGTGATGCGCGCATGGGTGATATCGCACTTATGTATGGCGTAGATGTGGATACCAGCGAAGAGGAACTGAGTTTGGGTGAGTTTATGCTGATGCACACCCATGGCCACCCCGTAGTGGGCGATAACTTTGTGCGTTACGAGATGGTTTGGATCGTGGCTGATGTAGACGGCGACAAGGTATTAAAGGTGGGCTTACGTGACGATGAAACAGACAAGCCTTAATACTTAACTTACTCGCGCTGGCGACGGGCGGTTAGCGTCGAGGCGAAGTTGAAGAGGTGGCGTTAGAAGACCGATTACGGATGTGGCTTACTGATAACTGTGATCTAACCTCTGTTAATGTGGAGGTGTCAGCTTGGGCTGATGACGTTACGGAGCGGGTGTTGGGTTTAGAGCGTGTGGCGTAAGAGCCAGAGCAGAGGATGAAACCGTGTTCATCCCTTCACTCATATCTTCTGCATTCAAGCGTGCCACCACCGCCGAAGAGTCGGGCTGGGCTAGGGCAGACGGATCGGCGGTTAGCGAAGAGTCAAGTTGCGTCAATACGGGTGCTTGTTCCGTAGTCAGCCCCTCAGCCTTAAGATCGGCGAGTGCGCCGCTGTTGATCACGTTAAGATAACCCAGAGCCTGCAGTGCTTCTTGTGCGCGCTCTGCATTACGTTGGTTTCTATCATAAAGCTTGAGTGGTGTGGTTTTATCCGGATAGCGTGCATGCACACCGCGGGCAATATGGGTATAAGGAACATGCACGGCATCCACTAAGTGCTCGGCGGTATAATCTTGCAGGCTGGCCACATCAATCCAGACGGCATTATTGGCCCACGCTGAACTACCCGTGCCCAATAAACCAGTTAACAACAGTGCTAACGTCCAAGATTTCATGGCGCTACCTCTATTACATAAGTAAATGCTTATTGTAAAACAGAAGGGGTCTAAGAAATGCGCTAAACGGCCGCCAGCCGACAGAAGTCGGCACAACAAAAAAATCCTCCGCTAAGCGAAGGATTTTAATTGTCTTTTTCTAAGCATAAGTTGCCGGCTAGGGCGCTTGCTTACGGTAACTTGCCTATAAAAGCTTATTTACGATAACAGGTAAGACAAAATCTCGACCACTTGCTCGGGTTGGCGGCAGGTCGCTTTAGCGGCTTCGTCTACTTCTTTGAGTGGGTGATCCAGCTCTGCATCATGCAAGGTTACGATGGGCTTCCCTAAGGCCACGGCAAAACCGGCATCGAAGGCGGCGTTCCACTGTTTGTATTGAGGTCCAAAACGCACCACTACTAAGTCGGCCGCCTTAATTTGGGTCGAAGTGCGAATGCTGTTAATGCCTGAGGCCTTGCGGTCACGCCAGAAATTATCTTCTTCGCTGCCTAAAATTTTCACGCCGACCATATCACTGGCATCGTGATCGGTGACGGCTGAGGTAAAGGATACGGCCAAGCCTTTGGCTTTACTGCCTTCAATAATACGCTCACGCCAGTCGCTGTGAATTTCACCGGACAGATATACGTTCCAGATTTTCTGCGTCATTATGTATTCCTTATTGCTTACAAAAGTAATGGAAATAAAATACAGTTGTTAAATGTTAACGCATTATGCCCAGAAAATCAGCCCCAAAGCCTGGGCTTTGACTAATCCGTATTAAGCCTCACTGGGGCTAGGTTATGGGCGTGGCGGGCACTAGCTTAAGCAGTTGGCCATTCTCGGCATCGGTTAACAGGTAAATACCACCGTCTTTCGCTTGCACTAAGGTGCGGATCCGCACGTCCAGCTCGTCAAGTAGCGCCTGCTCATCTATGATCTGCCGGCCGTTGAGTGCGAGCCGCACCAGCTTTTTCCCCGCCAATGCGCCCACCAATAATGAACCTTGCCATTGGGGAAATAAGGCGGCGTTATAAAAAAGCATGCCAGAAGGCGCAATAGAAGGCACCCACACCCAAATTGGGTCTGCTATGCCCTCCAGATGCGTGCCTTGACCCATGGCGGCGCCGCTGTATTCTCGGCCATGGGTGGCTAAGGGCCAGCCATAATTGGCACCCGCTTTAATGATGTTAACTTCGTCACCGCCGCGTGGGCCGTGCTCGTGCGCCCATAGCTCGCCGGTGGGAGGGTGAATGGCGGCCCCTTGAATATTACGATGGCCGTAACTCCAAATTTCGGGTTTGGCGTTGGGGAAATTAATAAACGGATTATCGGTAGGCACAGTGCCATCGTCATGCAAGCGCAGGATTTTACCCAGATGATTATCCAACTGTTGTGCCCTATCACGCGCGTGATAACGCTCGCCTGTGGTAATAAACAGATAACCTTGAGGGTCGAACACCAAGCGTGAGCCAAAGTGCGCACTGCCTGAGGTTTTAGGCTCTTGTACAAAGATGACGTCTAGATCACTCAAGTGAGTGTCATGCAGTTTAGCCCGTGCCACCGCAGTGCCGGCACCGCCTTTGCCAGCCTGGCTATAACTGAAATACAGCCAACGGTTTTCTGAAAAACCTGGATGCAGAGTTAAGTCCAGTAAACCGCCTTGGCCTGCATCTGTGACCTTAGGCAGGCCCTCAATGGGGATACGCCTACCATCGGCACTGAGGCGCAGCAAGCTGCCCCGGCGCTCACTTACTAATAGATCACCATTGGGCAGTTCAACCAAGCCCCAGGGGTGATGCAATTTATCGGCTACCGTATGAACACGATATTCGACGTCCAGCGGAGCGGCCAGCAAGGTAAATAGCAGCAATAGGTTTGGCATTACACACTCTCTTACCGTAAGTGGGCTTTTGCTAACTATAGCGTCAGGCTGGCCGCATTATGGCTTAGTCGTAGTAAGAGCAGCAGTAATCCACCAGCTGGGTCACTTTTAGGTTAAAGCAGTTGTTAGCCGGCACTTCAAATGACTCGCCGCCTTTAATCGTTTGCCACTCTGCGCAATCGGGCAGCTGCACGCTTAACTCGCCGGCCAATATTTCCATTAACTCGCCGGCCGCGGTATTGAAGCTGTAATCACCGGGCAGCATAATGCCTAAGGTCTTGCGGCTGCCATCGGCAAACTGCACGGTGCGGCTGGTGACCTTGCCGCCGTCGTACACATTGGCCTTCTTAATTACGGTAACATTGCTAAATTGTGTCATGATACTTCCTACTGAAAGATGGAAAGAACAGCGTTATAACACAAGGCGTTGGACTGTAAACTGATTTTTTAGACTTCGCCGACAAGACGTTTTGATGGCGAAAGCATTCGTTTGTGTTACGGGTCTCATGGATTACACGTTTTATCTCGCACTTAATATTGTTAAACCTTTAGAAGGCATCAAGAACGGACATGGAAAAACTAACAGAGGTGGTGAACAAAACTCCGCTTTTAACCGGCCACTCAGTCCCAGCAAAGCGTGCTGAAATTCTCCGCTATTTTCACCACACCTTTAGCCAATACGAAAGCTTGTTTGACTGTATTAACAACGAGCAGGCTTACTACGTGCGCGCCGAGCCGCTGCGCCATCCGTTGATTTTCTATTTCGGTCACACGGCCGTGTTTTTTATTAACAAGTTACTGTTAGGCAAATACCTAGACCAACGACTAAATGAGCGCTTAGAGTCGATGTTCGCCATCGGTGTCGACGAAATGTCGTGGGACGATCTTAACAGCGCCCATTATGACTGGCCAAGTGTTGCGGAGACCCGCCACTATCGTCAACAAGTGCGCGACATTGTGGATGCGCTTATCACCGATATGCCTCTTAGCTTGCCGATTACCCAAGACTCAGCGGCTTGGCTTATTTTGATGGGCATAGAGCATGAGCGTATTCACCTCGAAACCTCGTCTGTGATCATGCGTATGCTGCCGCTGCATTATGTAGACGCTCATCCGCAGTGGGCGGCCTGTAGCGAGACGGGCTCAGCCCCCAAAAATAGCTTAGTACCGATCACCGGTGAGACGGTCACCTTAGGCAAACCAAGCTCGGCGGCCACCTATGGCTGGGACAACGAATACGGCCATAAAACCGTGGCCGTGGAGCCGTTTAAGGTGGCTCAGTTTTTGGTCTCTAATGGTGAGTTTTTGCAGTTTGTTAGCGCTGGCGGTTATCAAAAGCCGAAATGGTGGACCCTTGAGGGTCAAGCTTGGCTGGCTTTTACTGAGGCGCGCATGCCGCGTTTTTGGTCTTATAAAAACGGCGAATACATGCAGCGCAACCTGTTACAAGTCATGCCGTTGCCGCTCGACTGGCCGGTTGAGGTGAATTACCTTGAAGCCAAGGCGTTTTGCAATTGGAAAGCCGCTCAAACCGGCCGCCACATTCGCCTGCCCACCGAAGCCGAATGGACTGTGTTGCGCAATCGACTCGACACCGATCAACCCTATTGGGACCAAGCGCCGGGCAATCTTAACCTCGAGCATTATGCTTCTTCTTGCCCAGTGAACCGCTTTGAACACCAAGGGGTGTTTGATGTGGTTGGTAATGTATGGCAATGGACCGAATCACCCATAGATGGTTTTCCGGGGTTTGAAGTGCATCCCTTATACGATGATTTCTCAACGCCGACCTTCGATGGTCAACACAATATATTTAAAGGCGGCTCTTGGATTTCGACCGGCAACGAGGCCACTCGTTACGCGCGTTACGCCTTTCGTCGTCACTTTTTTCAACATGCGGGCTTTAGATACCTAGAGTCCGATAGCGCTGAGGTGCCAGTGGAACCGGTTAATACTTACGAAACAGACGAGCTCGTCGCCCAATATTTAGAATTTCACTATGGCGATACTTACTTTAATGTGCCCAATTACCCCCAAGCGTGCGTACACACTTTACTTAAACATACGCCACACCTAAAACAGGGCAGGGCGTTGGACTTAGGCTGCTCAGTAGGTCGCGCCAGTTTTGAGCTGGCGCGCCACTTTGATCATGTAGATGGCATCGACTTTTCGGCCCGCTTTATTCAGCACGGTTTTCAATTAAAAGACACCGGCCACACGCGTTTCGCTATTCCGACGGAAGGCGAATTAGTCGAGTTTAAAGAAGTCAGCTTAAAAGAATTAGGTTATAGCGACTTGGCGGATAAAATTGATTTTATTCAAGGCGATGCCTGTAACTTAAAAGCACGTTTTAGCGATTATGACCTGATATTTTGCGGCAATTTGATCGATCGTTTATACGATCCTAGCTTGTTCTTAAACCACATTCATGAGCGGTTAACCGCCGGCGGCTACTTGGTGCTAACCTCGCCTTACACTTGGCTCGAAGACTACACGCCAAAAGATAAATGGCTGGGCGGCATCAAGGTGAATGGCGAAAACGTCACTACTTTAGACGGCCTAATCCGCTTATTAAGCCCGCGCTTTGAGCTCGTGGCGCAACAAGATGTGCCTTTTGTGATCCGCGAAACACGCCGTAAATTCCAACATACCCTAGCGGATATGACGGTGTGGCAGTTGAAGTAATCAAATAAGCATTGTTGTCTGAAAACAAAAAAGGCCGAATTTATTCGGCCCTTTTTTGATCATAATGGTAGAGATTATTGAACGTTTTGTTCGCTCACACGTTGAATTGCTGTGTCATAAACAGGATTGTTTTTTTGCTGCTTGGCATAATTATATTCACGCAGTGCATCGTTCCATTGTTTTGCTGCTTCATAAATTCTGCCGTTATTGTAATGCGAGCTAGCGCGTACCGTAGCGGCGTTATTACCACTGGCCAAGGCAATCGCTTTACGGTTAGCCCACAGCGCTTCTGCTACTCGATCGGTTTTTTGAAAAACTAAGCCGAGGTTGCTGTAAGCTTGGCCATAATTGCCATTCTGCTCAATAGCACGTTGAAACAAACTGATAGCCTCATCAAATTTTTTCTGCTGATAAGCCAATTCACCTTGGGTGTTTAAGCGCTTGGCATTGGCTTGATGACTTGCGTCCGCGGTTATATTTTGTACTTGGCTGCTACCAACAATACCTTGAAACTCCGCTGTTTCTAAACGTTCGTGTGAGTTAACAGTTTGAATGGTATTAAAGTCTTGAAACTCGCCGCCTTCGGTAATCGCAAACACTGTCCATAAGTTACCCATTTGGTCAGTAGGAACGTAATAAGTTCTAATCAAAGTCTCTCCTACATAGACAAATACTTTGGCGCTACTGTTGGCTAAACCTGCACCTGGGTTTTCTCTGTTGGTGTAATCATGCACGGCATATACGTAGCGCTCGCCGTCATGTTTACGCTCTAAGGTAATTGTTTCTGGGCCATAGCCTGTGGTGTCGTCTACATCTAACTGCGCATCGGTGCCGGACATATTTGAATAATAAATATGGTTGTCCGGGTAAACGATATGGGAGTCGAGATCTTCTGGATTTGCCCCCCAGTTAAGCACAATACGCATACTATCTAGGTTGGTTAGCACAGGACTAACTGCGTAGGTCATGCCCGCACATGGGCATTTTACCACCAGATTTGAGTAACCTGCGGTTTTGATAATTAACAGCGCGTCGGCGGTATCGGCGAAAGAAGGATTTAGACTGACTTGTCCCTGTGAATCTGTGGTCGCAGTGAACGATTGTTCACCATTTTTCTGAAGCGTTAAGGTGGCATTATTAATTTTTTTATCTTTTATTGTTGCACTTAATACTTGCACATCTATCGCCGCCGCCAAGTTGGTTGTCATCAGCAGTGCAATAACAGCCAGTATTTTCATTTTTTTCATTGTTATATCCTTAATTGTTTGTGGTGAATGTATAACTATTTTTGCAACTAAACCAGATGGGACTAAGCCAAAGGCCTTTATTAATGACTTTTTTAACTAAATAAGACATTCATGCTAGTTGTTTATTTTTTTAGAATTTTAATTTCCATCTACCGGCTTACGTATCAGGCTATATCTTTATTCAGATTGGTATTACTCAAAGGTATTTTTGTGCAGGGCTGGCTACTACTCTGGTTAAGTTTTTGAGCTAGTAGAGTGTCGAAGAAAATAAGTAAAGGGTTTGCAGTAAATAGGGCTTGAAGTCAGCAGGGAAGGGGTATTAGGTAAACGCTATGCATAAAAAAGCCGGTCATACGACCGGCTTTTTTAGTACTGAGTATTAAGGTAAGGGGATAACCTTAAACCGCCTCAGTTGCTACTTTTTTTTGGACAGGTGCTGAATCAGCAGCGCCATTCATTTCTTGTTCAATTTGCTCACGCTCACGGGCTTCATCTTGCAGTGATTTCTTAGGCAGAATCATGTTCAAGAAGAAAGAGGTAAGTGCTGCAATGATCACAGGGTTAGTCAGAGATTTCAGCGTGTCCGGTAACATGGCAACAGCGCCAGGTGCAGCGAACACACCCATGGCCAGAGCCACAGACAGAGCAGCGATAGTCACGTTACGTGAAGATAGCTCGTCTTTAACCAGTAACTGAATACCTGTCATGGTGATCATGCCGAATACTATGATGGTTGCACCACCGATAACAGGAGCAGGTATGGTCAACATGATGGCGGAGAACTTAGGCAGCAAACCGGCCAATACCATGAACACGGCGGCAACAGCTAGGACGTAGCGGCTAATCACTTTGGTCATTGCTACGATACCCACGTTCTGACTGAACGAAGAAGTAGGCAGTGAACCAAAGAAAGAACCGATGAAAGTGGTAATACCGTTACCGACTAAGCCACCAGACATTTCTTTATCTTCCAGCTCACGGTTCATACCGCCAACGGCAGTGGCAGACAAGTCACCAATGGTTTGCACCGAGTTAACGACACAGATAATGACCATAGGGATGATGGCACCGATTGGGAAGCTAATACCGAATGCTAATGGCATTGGGACTGCTACCCACTCTGCGTTTGCTACGCGTTCTAAGCTCACCATGCCAAAGAATGCACCCAGCGCATAACCGGCAAGAATACCCATTATGATGGCCGCCAAGCGGAAATAACCTTTACCAAACTGCGAGCAAAGCAATACCACTACCAGCGTTACGGCTGCAACCATCCAGTTTGCGCTACTGCCATAACCAGGAGTACCCAAACCACCTGCCATGTAGTTAATAGCGACGTTGTATAAAGACAAACCAATAACCAATACTACGGTACCGGCCACTACTGGTGGGAACAAATGACGGATGTGTTTAATGAACAGACCCACGATGATCATGGCCACGCCACCAATAACTTGGGCGCCCATGATGGCATCGATGCCGTACAGTTTCTGACCGGTAGCAGGATCAACTGCGGTAGCAATTGCCAACAGTGTTGGCATGTAAGCAAAGCCCACACCGAAAATCACCGGCATACGCGCACCCACAGAACCGATAGGGTAAAGCTGTAACAAAGTAGAGATACCAGAGAAGAATAAAGCTACTTGTATCAGCAGTGCTGCATCTGGTGCGCTTAAGCCGACTGCTTTAGCAACGATAATAGGTGGCGTAACGGCACCCATGATCATGGCTAAGATATGCTGCAGCGACAGTGGCAGTGCTTTGCCAAAACCTGGCTTGCCGTAAAAATCAAATATTGACTTGCTTTGACTATGTTTCATTGCGTTAAGTCCCTGAGTTTTGCTCAAGAGGAGTTGAAGCTTGTTGTGCATTATTGCGACAACGTAACGACAACCACCAGTAATGACATTGATCGCCGGAATCCTTGGTGAACCCGCTTTCTTTGTATCCACAATTTAATTAACAAACTGTTTATACAAAGAAAACACACCGAACCCGGCAGAAATCAGACGCCCAACATGTGATGCGACTTGCGTTGTGTTCGACTGCTTGGTTAAACACTAGGTGCAATGTATACATTTCTGTAAACATAAAAGCAACATTTTGTTTGTTTTTGTATGCAATGTTTGGAGGTGGATCGCAAAATTTGTAAGTTTCTCTTTTCCGCGTTCTAGTAGATGCGACGGCGGATACCGGTGCGCTCTAAAATTTTTACCGAAATTTCTTCTACCGAATGGTAAGTGGTGTCGATAAAAGGGATGGCTTCCATGCGAAACAGACGCTCTACTTGGTTGAGTTCATAACGGCATTGGTCGGCGGCAGAATATTGGCTGTCGGCCATGCGGCGCTGGCGAATTTCTTGCAGGCGATGTGGGTCTATTGTGAGGCCGAATAGCTTGTGCCTATTGGCTTTTAGCTCATTGGTCAGCGTCATTTTCAGCATGTCTTGGTCAATAAACGGGTAGTTAGCGACGCGAATTCCAAACTGCAATGCAAGATACAAACTGGTTGGCGTTTTGCCACAGCGCGACACGCCGACCAAAATAATGTCCGCTTCATCGTACGCTTTAGTGGTGACGCCATCGTCGTTTTCCAGCGCATAGTTCACCGCATCAATGCGGGTGTCGTAGTGCTTTTTGTTGTCGATACCGTGAGAACGGTGCACGCGCGGGTCGGCTTTTACGCCTAATTGTTGCTCGATTGGGGCTACAAAGGTGTTAAGAAAGTCGTAACATTTGGCCTCGCTGCTGGTGATTATGTTACGCAATTGTGAGTCGACTATGGTGTGAAACACCAACGGCTGTTTACCGCTTTGTGCAAAGCAGGTATCAATGCGGGCTTTTACGGCGAGTGCCTTATCCACATCGCCGACAAAGGGCATAGTAATTTGCTCAAAGGGCAGCGGAAACTGACTAAGTACCGCATGGCCAAAAACTTCGGCTGTGATCGCCGTCCCATCAGAAACATAAAAAACCGTGTGCATCAGGCCTCCAGATCTCACTTTTGCAGTTTGCCAAGGGGTAGGCGGTTACCTGCATTTCGCAGACATTGTAGAATCATTCCATAGTTAGGCCTACCTTAGTTGTCTGATAGCAAGTTATGCAGGGCACTAAGTTATGCGAAATAAGTTTTGCAAACACTAAACTTGCTTAGCGCACATTGTAAGCATTCATAACCCAAGCACACCTTTGTTGGAGACGTAGCCGTGGTGGAATATGTAATTTGGTACGAACAGCTCGGAATGCACGACGTAGACCGAGTGGGAGGCAAGAATGCCTCATTAGGCGAGATGATCAGTCAACTAGCCGGTGCCGGTGTTTCTGTTCCGGGTGGTTTTGCGACCACAGCTTACGCTTTTAACGAGTTCTTAGAGCAAAGTGGCCTTAATGCCAGAATTCATGACCTGCTCGATACCCTAGACGTGGACAATATCGCCGCCCTTGGTCAAGCCGGACAAAGTATTCGCCAATGGGTGATAGACACGCCGTTTCAGCCAGAGCTTGAGCAGGCTATCGCCGAGGCTTACTCTGAGCTGAGCGGCAAGGCGGGCGATGAGGCCTCATTTGCGGTGCGCTCTTCGGCCACCGCCGAAGATATGCCGGATGCCTCGTTTGCCGGTCAACAAGAAACCTTCTTAAACGTGCGTGGCCTAGATGCGGTCATGGTAGCGATCAAGCACGTGTTTGCTTCCCTGTTTAACGACAGAGCCATTTCTTATCGAGTGCACCAAGGCTATAGCCATCGCGGCGTAGCCCTGTCTGCTGGCATTCAGCGCATGGTGCGCTCCGACATCGCCGCTTCCGGCGTGATGTTTACCATAGATACTGAGTCCGGCTTCGATCAGGTTGTGTTTATTACCTCTTCTACCGGTTTGGGTGAAATGGTGGTGCAAGGTGCTGTCAACCCCGACGAATTTTATGTGCATAAACCCACCTTGAAAGCCGGCAGGCCCGCCGTGGTGCGCAAGACTTTAGGCTCTAAGTTGCAAAAAATGGTGTATGCCGAGGGGCAAGCCTTAGGCCAGCAGGTGGACATTAAAGAAACCACTAAAGCCGAGCGTAACCAGTTCTCGTTGACAGACGCTGAGGTGATGGAGCTGGCCAAGCAGGCGGTGATCATCGAGCAGCATTACGGTCGTCCCATGGACATTGAGTGGGCCAAAGACGGGTTAGATGGCCAGCTGTACATAGTACAAGCGCGCCCCGAAACCGTGCGCAGCCGTCAAGACAGCAATGTGTTAGAGCGCTTCGCACTGAATGAACAAAGTGCAGTGATCGTTGAAGGCCGCGCCATTGGTCATAAAATTGGTGCGGGTCCGGCTAAGGTGATTACGTCACTGGCGCAGATGGATGAAGTGCAGCCGGGTGACGTGTTGGTGACGGATATGACGGATCCCGACTGGGAGCCTATCATGAAGCGCGCCTCGGCCATCGTCACTAACCGCGGCGGCCGGACTTGCCATGCCGCCATTATTGCCCGCGAGCTGGGTATTCCGGCGGTAGTGGGCTGTGGTGATGCCACAAAACGCATTGTTGAGGGACAAGAGATCACAGTGTCTTGTGCCGAAGGCGATACCGGCTTTGTGTATGAGGGTAAGCTTGATTTTAAAGTTAATATTTCAGAAGTGGGTGCCATGCCGCCGTCACCGGTGAAGGTGATGATGAACATCGGCAACCCCGATCGCGCCTTTGATTTTGCTCAGTTGCCCAATGCGGGCGTGGGCTTGGCGCGCTTAGAATTTATTATTAACCGCATGATTGGCGTGCACCCCAAGGCGTTGCTTAATTACGACCAAGAAAGTCCTAAGCTGCAGCAGCAAATTGACGGCATTATTGCCGGTTATGCTAATCCACGGGAGTTCTTCGTCGCCAAATTAACCGAAGGTATAGCCACCTTGGCCTCGGCTTTTTGGCCGGAGCGGGTGATAGTGCGCATGTCTGACTTTAAGTCGAATGAATATGCCAATCTGTTGGGCGGTGATGCCTACGAGCCCGATGAAGAAAACCCCATGCTGGGCTTTCGCGGCGCATCGCGTTATATCTCTGCCGATTTTCGCGACTGTTTTGCCATGGAATGCGAAGCCATGAAACGGGTGCGCAATGACATGGGCTTTAACAACGTGGAAATCATGATCCCGTTTGTGCGCACGGTAAGCGAAGCGGCGTCTGTGATTGATATTTTGGCTGAGAACGGCCTCAAGCGTGGCGAAGCAGGGCTGAAGGTGATCATGATGTGCGAGTTGCCCTCAAACGCGCTGCTAGCCGATAAATTTTTGGCCTACTTCGATGGCTTCTCAATTGGTTCTAACGACATGACGCAGCTCACCTTGGGCCTAGACCGAGACTCAGGTTTGGTGGCCGGCTCCTTTGATGAGCGTGATGACGCAGTAAAAGCCCTGTTGTCGATGGCCATTAAAGCGGCGCACAAAGCCGGTAAGTATGTGGGTATTTGTGGACAAGGACCGTCAGATCATAAAGATTTTGCCGCTTGGTTGGTGGAGCAGGGCATAGACTCTGTGTCACTAAACCCTGATACGGTGATCGATACTTGGCTGTATTTAGCCGAGCATGCAGTGAAGAAAAGTGGTTAATCAATAGCGGATTAGTTTGCAAAGGGCGCCTAGGGCGCCCTTTTTATTTGCGCTGACGCCACTAAGCGCTAGAATAGCGCTGTTTTGAACGCACCGATTGCAAAAAATACTGACGTTATGAATGCCGGTCGCAGCCTACCCGGAAAAAACAAGGACACAATCTGATGAATGCATTACTGATCTGCTCCGGCGGATTTGACTCCGTCACGCTCGCCTATCGTTTGGCCAGTGAAGGCGCCTTAGGTGCCTTGCTGACTTTTGACTATGGCCAGCGCCACGTTAAAGAAATTGCCGCAGCTCGCCTGTGTGCGCAGCAATTAAACGTACCGCACTTAGTGTTGGATATCGGCAACATTGGTCGCCAGTTATCCGGCTCGGCCCTCACCGACGACATAGATGTTCCGCACGGTCATTATAGCCAAGACAACATGAAGCTAACCGTGGTGCCTAACCGTAACGCCATTATGCTGACTATCGCCTTTGGCGTGGCGGCCAGCCGTGGGCTAGATACGGTAGCGCTGGCGGTGCACGGCGGCGATCACTTTATCTATCCCGATTGCCGACCTGATTTTATTCGCTTATTTGCCGAGATGCAGGCCCAAGCGCTGGATGGCGTGGCCGAAGTGGGCTTGTTTGCCCCTTATGTACACAGCGATAAAACCGACATTGCCCGAGATGCGGGGCGCTTTAATGTACCTATTGCGGATACCTGGTCTTGTTATGAAGGCGGCGAGCATCATTGTGGCCGATGTGGCACCTGTGTTGAACGCATTGAGGCCATCAGCTTGGCTGGCCTTCTGGATCCCACGCCTTATCTGGATACCCAGTTTTGGCAAACGGCTCTTGCTAACAGTGCGCTAGTTGACGCGAAAGAGCACGTTAAAGCTAAGGTGGGTGATTAATGTATCGCATCAAAAAAGAGTTTCACTTTTCGGCCTCCCATCAGTTGAAGCAAATGCCAGACGACCACCCTTGTGCCCGTCTGCACGGTCATAACTATATAGTGGTGATCGAACTCAGTAGTGAAACTCTCGATGAGTTTGGCTTTGTACGCGATTACCATGAGCTGAAAGCCTTTAAAGATTACCTAGATGACACCTTCGATCACCGCCACCTTAATGACGTATTGGGTGATGAGTGCACCACGGCCGAGCGCTTGGCGCGTCACTTATTTGAGTGGGCGCATAGCCGTTGGTCGGAGGTGAGTGCAGTTTTGGTGTCGGAAACGCCGAAAACCTGGGCGGAATATCGAGCATGAGTGCCGCCACTATGAGTAATGGGACTGATGCGCTGACTATTGCCATGGCACCGAACAATGCCGAGCCTAACATTGCCGAGCCTAGGATCGCCATCAGCGAAATATTCGGGCCTACCATCCAAGGTGAGGGTGCCTTAATTGGCGTGCCTACTGTATTTGTGCGCACCGGTGGCTGTGATTTTCGCTGTCAATGGTGCGACACCTTGTATGCGGTAGAACCGCGCTTTAAGGCGGATTGGACTTTGATGCCAGCCGAGGACGTGATGGCCGAGATCCGTCGGTTGAGTGGCGAACGACCGTTATTGGTGACCTTGTCGGGCGGTAATCCGGCGCTGCAGCCGTTAACGACACTCATCCAGCTTGGTCAAAAATTAGGTTATACCTTTGCCATTGAAACCCAAGGCAGCAAGGCGCAACCTTGGTTTAGGTTGTTAGATCACCTCACGCTCAGCCCCAAGCCGCCCTCATCCGGTATGTCGTTTAATGCCTCGCGCTTTGCCGAGTGTTTGGCGGCGGCAGGCGCGCATACCCAGTTAAGCTTGAAATTAGTGATCAGCGACGAAGCTGATTATCAGTGGGCGCGCGCGTTTGCCGCGGATTATCCGCAGCTGCCACTCACCTTGCAGCCGTGCAATCTCAGCCCAGCCACGCCAGAGCAACCTGAGCTTGATACAGATATCGCGGCCTTGAACGCGCGTTTGCGCTGGTTGGTGGATAAAGTAACGGCCGACCGCTGGTTTAACGCTCGGGTGTTGCCGCAGTTGCATGTGTTGATTTGGAACAACGAGCGAGGGGTTTAATTACCTAGCTGGAAGCGATCAGTGAAAGATAAGAACAAAACCAAGCTCAAGTCCTAGCCAAAGACACCAAATTCACGGGTTCGGTGTCTTTGTTTTTCTGATGGCTGAAAGCTTACCTTTGTATCTTCTACCAATACAAACCATCGATAAGCTCAAGCGTGACCAGCTCGCCCTCGGCTACCTCGCCGCGGTCTTGCTCAAGGTGCAATAAACAATTGGCCTCGGCCATGGCACTGAATACGCCTGAGCTTTGGGAGCCGGCGGCCACCACACCTAAGCTGCCATCGGCTTGGGTGCTGACAATTGCGCGTTGAAAGTCCATGCGTCCAGGCGTTTTCTTAAAGGGCATTAACGCCTTGGCTGGTAACGTTACCCTAGGTGCTAAATTTTCGCCGGCAAGCTTTGCCAAAGCGGGGCGCACTAACAAATGAAAGGTGACGGCGGCAGACACCGGATTGCCCGGTAAGCCAAAGAAGGGGCAGTTGTTAATATGACCAAAAGCAAAGGGTTTGCCCGGTTTAATGGCTAGCTTCCAAAAGCCGATGCGGCCCACTTCTTCTAATACCTGCTTGATGTAATCCGCATCGCCTACCGAGACGCCACCCGAGGTGATAATGGCGTCTGCCTCACTGGCCGCTTTCACTAACGCTTGGCGGATCAGCTCAGGATCGTCTTTGATAATGCCATAATCGAGTACCTTGACGCCTAAGCGTTGCAGCATGGCCTGTAAGCCGATGCGATTGGAGTCATAAATGTCGCCAGGCCCTAGCAGTTCGCCTGGGGTTTTTAGCTCGTCGCCGGTCGATAACAAGGCCACGGTTAATGGCCGATTGACGTACAGCTGCTCAAGGCCTAACGACGACAAGACTGCCAGCGCGCGTGCGTTAATGCGGGTGCCGGCACGAAATACCGTTTCGCCTTGGGCTAAATCTTGGGCCGGAAAACGCACGTTTTGCCCCTCCGTAACCCGTTTTGCTACCGACACTGAAGAGCCGGAGACTTCACACTCCTCTTGCATGACTACCGAATCAGCACCCAATGGCAGCGCCGCTCCCGTCATAATGCGTACGCATTCACCCGAGCTCACGCGGCCGGTAAAAGGGTGGCCTGCTAGGCTCTCGCCAATCAAGGTCAGGGCTGTGTAGGGGGTAGAGTCACTGGCGCTGAGGGCATAACCGTCCATCGCGGAATTGGCAAACGAGGGCACGTCAATCGGTGAAAGAATATCGTCGGCTAAAATGCGATTTAACAGCTGCTCAAGGCCCACTAACTCGGTCTTAGTAACGTTATCTAGCTGGTTTAGCATCTCTTGTTTGGCATCTTGGTAGGTGCGTAATCCAGCTTGGTTACAGTGATCAATGGTTGTCATATGCAACTTCCCTTTAGTTAAAGACCAGAGTAAATATATGTATAGAACCTTAAGTAAGGTATGGAAAAAACAAGCACTACAGCATTAAGGTCATTACGGTGTGGTAAATAAGCCTTATTTAGGCTTTTACTGGCGCATTGTTTAAGATTTCATGAGGCTATTGTTTCAGTTTAAAATAATTTGTCACGGACGCCGCTCAAGGATTGCCAAAATCAAGCATTCACTCTGAGTGGTAAATGCACTACCATTCTGCCAGCCTAATTCTGCATTGATTGCTCCCCGGAGACTACCATGACTGCTTTGAGCGATGCCGCAATTCGAGTGCGTTCAGCCCTCGAACAACGTGGCTTAGAAACACCGATGAAAGGTAATAACCTGACATTGGACGATAAACAAGCCCGGATTACGGGGTTAATGACCGACATGATGGACGTGTTAGGGCTGGATTTAGAAGATGACAGCCTAGCCGAGACCCCACAGCGCATTGCTAAGATGTATGTGCGCGAAATTTTTTCAGGTTTAGATTATAGCTACTTCCCTAAAATCACCATGATCGATAACAAGATGAAGGTCGATGAAATGGTGCAAGTGCGCGACATCACGCTAACTAGCACCTGTGAGCATCATTTTGTGACCATAGACGGCACCGCGACCGTGGCGTATATACCCCGCAGCAAGGTGATTGGCCTGTCTAAGATTAACCGCATAGTGCAATTTTTTTCTCGTCGCCCTCAGGTACAAGAACGCTTGACCCAGCAGATATTAGTGGCGCTGCAGACGCTGCTTGAGTCTGATGATGTGGCGGTGAGCATTAGCGCTACTC
>JAHLFI010000163.1 GCA_018883865.1 Candidatus Oceanisphaera merdipullorum | reverse complement strand
GCCTCTAACTCTTTGGCTTCTTGGTTAAGAATGGCGGCAAATTCCCAGGCGAGCTCTTCGCGACTTTTATAATAGTCATCATAAAGCGTATCTATCATGGTCATGGGGCCTGGCAGCGCCCATTTGATCGGCTGCTTGGTTTGCTGTCGTAAAAACTTAGCATCTTCCACAAACACTGGCTTTTGGCGGCTCACCGGGCCTACTACTACTGGCACGCTAGCTTCGTAGCGATTACGAATGGTTACCGTCTTGCGCTGCTCAAAATCTACACCGTTCAGGTGTTCAATAAAGGTGGTCACAAAATGTTGGCGTGTTTGCTCGCCGTCACTGACGATATCAATGCCTGCATGTTGCTGTTCTTGCAGCCATACGCGAAGTGCGTCTCGCTTGCCTTCAGCTAATTCTTCACCTTCTAACCGCCAAGGTGACCAAATTTTTTCTGGCTCTGCTAACCATAAAGGTTTAGGTAAACTACCTGCCGTTGATGTAGGTAATAATATTTTCATCATAAGTACCGTTTATATGTTCGTTAATGATAAGACCGAATTTAAGAAGCGTAGCTAGCTGACCATTCTTCAAGAATGGCTTGATAGGGTTTGATGAAGTTTTCTTCAGTAAATTTCCCTTGAGCCAAGGCTAACTGGTTACGCTCTGCTCTGTCATAAACAATTTGCGTGACTGAATGATCCTGATTCTTCAAGTTTGGCTTATAGATTTTTCCGGCCGTAGCGTTAGCGTTATAAATTTCTGGGCGGTAAATTCGTTGAAATGATTCCATGGTGCTGATGGTGCCTATCAGCTCAAGATTGCTGTAATCGTTTAACAAATCACCAAAAAAATAGAACGCCAGCGGGGCAGAACAATGAGGAGGCATAAAGTAGCGAACCTCAAAGCCCATCTTCTTAAAGTAGGTTTCCGTTAACGAGGATTCGTTAGGCTGATATTCAACACCTAAGATAGGATGCTGGTTTTCGGTCTGACGATAAGTCTTGTTATCCGACACACTTAAGCAGATCACAGGTAGTTTTTTAAAGTTTTGCTGGTAAGTATTTGAGCTCAAAAAATATTGAAACAGCTTGCCATGCAAATCACCAAAATCCTCGGGAATACTAAACTTAGCTTGACCTTTATTATGATCCAGCAGCAAGACGCTAAAGTCATAATCTCGCACATAAGAGGAAAAGTTATTGCCTACAATGCCTGCAATACGCTGCTTGGTGATGTGATCAACAATATAGGTTTGCAAGATTTCAATGCTAGGGAAAGCAATCTCATTGCCTTGTACCTTCATATCAACGGAGATGATTTCCAGCTCTACAGAGTAACGATCAGCCTTGGGGTTATCCCAGTTCGCTAAGGCGTTGAAACGATTGTTGATCATCGCTAAGGTGTTGCGCAAATTTTGTTGACGGCTCTCACCTCTGGCCAAGTTAGCAAAGTTAGTAGTAATACGTGAGTTGTCTGAAGGATGATAATTTTCATCGAAATTAATACTGTTAATCGCGAAGGTAAAGTCGTTGCTCATGATGTTTGGTATCCCTTTCCGGCAATAAAACCTGAAGGTGTGCTGCCTTTGCTGGGCTAACCGATTGCTCTGGCCCCTAGTCTGCACAGTCTGTTTTGGTTTATAGCTAATGAATAATCAGCTCCAGTTTTTTAGGTGTCTAGATGTCTGGAGCTGCGAATAGCTACATTTATACGTGCATGGGGACATGAACAAAAGTGATATTATTTCATCTACTCATGAGTGAACGTCATGAGTCATGCTAATCCATGGTGTTGTTTGATAAGCGAGTTGCCAGCCGCAAGCCGTTAACTGGCGGGCTGTGGCAGCTGTAGGTTGAAAAACGGGTTTTAAACTAGCCAGTGTTTCAAGGCAAACCGTGTTTAAGGGCAAGCTACGTTCAAGGGCAAAATTGAGGCCAAGGGATCTGCTGTGCTGAAAGGCAAGGCTGAGCACCAAGGTCATGTCGATCAGTTACCTGACGTTTTGCGCCTGAACGATGAAATCACTCAGGTAATTAATCTGTTCTTCGCCGGCTCGTATCCCGACAAAGATCTGTTTTTTAATTCCCTGTTTACCGAAGCGCAGGCTTTTAATGGCCATGGTTTTGGCGAATTCATCTACTAACCAACCAGGCAAGGCGCACACACCTCTGCCTGCGGCCACCATTTTCAGCATGATTTCGGTGGTTTCTATGGTCTTGTGTTTTTTAACCGTGCACTTGGCGGGATTTAAAAATTGACTGTAAATATCTAACCGCTCCGGCTCTACCGGATAGCTAAATAACACTTCCTCACTGAGCTGTTCGGGCAATACTGAGTCTTGCATAGCCAAAGGGTGAGACGATGCGACCACCAGCCTATGTTCGTAGTCAAATACCGGAATAAAGGTCACATTGGGTTTATACAAGGGATCTGGCGTGACTAAGATATCTATTTCATAGCTATGCAGGGCGCCTAAACCACTGAACTGAAATTCTTGCTTTACATCAATATCGACGTTTGGCCACTTCTCAAGATAAGGTTCAATCACCTTTAGCAGCCATTGATAGCAAGGGTGGCATTCCATACCAATGTGCAGTGAGCCCATTTCGCCTTTCACTATCTGACTTAAGAGCAGCTCAGTGTGTTTAAATTGCGGCAACACCCGATTGGCAAGAGTCAAAATATGTTCACCCGCATGAGTAAGGCGCAAGCTGCGGCCTTCTTTTTGCCATACAGGTGTTTTTATTTGGCCTTCTAATTTTTTGATACTGTGGCTCAAGGCAGACTGAGATAAGTTTAACGACTCAGCCGCTTGAGTTAAGGTGCCATGCTCTTTTATCGCTGCCAGTACTTCGAGGTGAAACCGCTCCAACATAACTTAACTCCTGACTTTAGTATTTAATGTTATGAAAATAATTCATGGTTTATTGAAAATACCTTATTATTTTCATAATTAATAGCTTGTTAGCAGCTTGCTCTCTGACTACTCATACCGGTTGAACAACCGACACCTAGGGTACTAACCAATACTTAGGCGGCGCTGTCAGCTAAGGAGCAACGAGGGTGGGAGTGTGTGACGTAACCCACGCTTCTCGGAATAAAGCCGAGGAAGAGATAAAAGTAGTGAAGAGAGAAGCGGGTGGAAAGTGGCGTTTGGCTGGTTGAGACAAGCTCTTAGTGCTAAGCCGGAGAGTTTACATTTTCGCTGAGGCGGCAGTGTCAGCTAGAGCGACACACGAAAAAAAGACAGCTTCCAACACACATGATAATCAGAATTCGGATGGGTCTGGGCCGTTAATCTTACCGATTGATATAAAAAATTAGAGGTAGAATCCAGTTTTAGTACAATAAACAAATAAAAAAACCTACCTTTGACGGTAGGTTTTTTAGCTGATTTAAATAACTATATTTTCTTGTGCGCCTTTTTCCCATTTAATAATATTGCTAAAGGTAATGTTGGCTCTTCTGATCATGGCTTCATCTGTTGCAAAGCCGATATGCGGCATAAGAACAGTATTGGGAGCCTGTAGAATAGGGTAATCTGCGGGAACCGGTGGTTCCATATCTACTCTATCTAAACCGGCGCCTGCGATCGTGTTGTTGTGCAGTGCTTCTGCTAATGCATCATTATCAACGATAGGCCCTATTGCGGTATTGATTAATAAGGAGCTAGTTTTCATCAGTGCTAGCTTATCTTTATTAATTAAACTTTGGGTTTCATTGGTTAGTGGTATATGAAGGGTGACAATATCACTTAATGTTAAGACTTCATCTAACGACTTATATTCTACACCCTGAGCTATTAATTCTGTATTCACGCTTCTGTTATAAGCAATGACCTTGCAGCCATAAGCTAAACCTAATTTAGCTACAGCGCTACCTATGTCTCCAGTACCTAATATACCCAAGGTTTTACCATTTAAGTCAATCTGTCGGTAGCCATTCTTTGTGCCACCCGCTCTAGTTATCGCATCTAAAGGTACAATATTACGTAACAGTGCAGTGATTAGTCCAAAAGTAAGCTCTGCGACAGAGTGGGTGCTATAACCTGCGGCGTTTGAAACTTTAATTCCTTTCTCTTTGCACTTTTCTAGATCGATATGGTTATAACCTGTGAAAGCGATTGAGATGTAATTTAATTTCTCTGCGGCATTGATCACTTCACCACACAGTGGCATATTACCAAGCACTAAAATCTCTGCATCTTTTACCCTCACTTTGAGGGTCTCATTATCTGATATTCCATCGTTATATACGACTAACTCATGACCATTATCAGTTAACGGTTTTGTTAATATGTTGAAATCTTCGTCACTAATTCCTAGGTGTTCTAAAATTAAAATTTTCATTCTTATACTCCCTTAACTTTAAATTTATAATGTTTTTGCTTTATATCTTGTTATCTCAGTATGTCAGACAAATAAGGCTTGATTTTATTATTTATTTTGATATGGGTAGAGGTTTTTATCTGTTAATTTTATTTAGTAGCAGTATATAGCGACACGACGCTGTTTCCCATAGGAGACGGCCTTGATGCGAGGCGGGAGAATGTGAGTATATTGTTAATAGTAAATTAAATAATTTTTTAATGACCAATAGTCGATTTTATATCATCAGATTATTATTGTTCATTTCTTGCCCAAGGGAGTAAATCCAGCAATAAATATTTTATCCAAAGCCCAATTGCCTCCTACTGCCTACAAAACGGACACTGTTGAGTGCTGACCAAGTTACTGGAAAATAAACAGCACTAAAAACCCAAGCAAGATTGAGAAACAAAATGATGTGAACCTGATGGTCGCTAGAACTGAACCAGGGGATAGTCTGTGCGCTAACCAGTTCCTCTTATCGGAAGAGCTAATCGAACAGCTGTGCTAGTTACGTTTAATTGGCTGGTTTAATTTGGTAAGTACCGAAGGACTCAGCGTTCCTTCGGTTTTTTATCTTTGATGGGAATATTAACCCCGCTGACTGGCCACCCATTGGGTATAACCCGCTATATACTTTTGCAGAAAACCGCGGGTATTTTCATCTACCAAGCGGCCTTCTTCATCAAATGCGGTATGCGCAGAAGCTAAGGCAAAATCCGGAGCCAAATACACAGGCGTCAGGGTTGCCGCAAGAATATCGCGCAGATGAATCTGAGCGCGGGCCCCACCAAGAGTACTCATAGAGCTGCTTATCACGCCGGTGGGTTTGCCACGCATCACCGAATTAAACGCTGGGCGCGAGGCCCAGTCGATGGCGTTTTTCAAGACACCTGGGATGCTGTAATTGTATTCTGGGGTGGCGATCAGCATACCGTCCGCGTCGGCAATGGCATCTATCAAAGCTTGCACCTGTGCCGGTTTGGTTTCCCCATCGAGATCGCCGTTGTAGAAGGGGATATCAGCAAGGTCGAACAACTCGATTGATGTACCTTCATCGACAAACTCTGCAACCGTTTTCAGTAGTTGGGTATTGAGGGAGTTTTTGCGCAAACTGCCACTGATGGCTAATATCTTCATCCTAATATGCTCCTGTAAATAACGTCTGATCTTGTTAATGGGGGTTTAGCCATATTGCAGGCACTTACAGCATGCGTTTTAGCGTATCGTCACGATGCGCAAAATGGTGGAATAAAGCCATGCCAATGTGGCCGATAATCAGCACGGTCAACGCCCAAGCCAGCGGTGAGTGCAGGCTGCCGAGCGTGGCGGCCCAGAGGACTTCTTCACCTTTGGCAAAGATTTCCAAGCCGAAGGCTTTCAGGCCATATCCTCCGCCCAGCATCACCATGATGCCGGTGAGTGGCATAAGCAGCATGCCGGCAAAGAGCAGGCCATGTCCGGCTTTAACCAGCTTGGCGTTGGCGGGGTCTTGGGCGGGGCGATGATGGCGCTGGGTCATTACCCACGCCAGACGCAGCACTATCAGTACCAGCAATAGAGTACCAATTGAAACATGCCAAGGTACCAAGGTTTGACCTACCCAATGCTCGCCCTCGGCGATACGATCCCCGAACTTGAATAGCTGCCAAACGATCAGGACTGCCATCAACCAATGAAAGGTTTTACTGACGTTTCCATAGCGTTCTTTTGAGTCGTTTATCATGTTCTGCTCCTGTTTTGAGTTATCGCTTGCGGTTTTGATTTGCCAGCAAGCCTTTCCTTAGTATCCGATGATAAATGAGCCGTTATGCAATACTTTCAACTATGCCACCTTCTACCCGCAGTGCCGCGCCCGTAGTGGCGCTGGCCTGAGGGGAGGCCGCATAAATACACAGATTGGCAACTTCCTCTGGTGTGGCGAAGCGCTTGAGCAATGTAGAGGGGCGGTTTTCTTCTAAGAACAGCGTCTCCATTTGTTCCGCGGTAACGCCACGCTCCTTGCCCATTTCTGCCATCATGGCCTGAGCGCCTTCGGTACGGGTAGGTCCAGGTAATATGGTGTTAACGGTCACGCCACTGCCGGCCAGTACTTTGGCCAGACCACGAGAAACGCCCTGTAACGCTGCCTTACTGACGCCGTAGTGTACCATTTCGGCGGGGATATTGAGTGCCGACTCACTGGAAATAAACTGGATACGACCCCAGCCGCGAGCTTGCATGCCCTTCGCGTAGTGTCGGGCCAGACGCACGCCGCTCATCACATTAACCTGAAAAATCTCTTCCCAGGCATCGTCGTTAATTTCGAAGAATGGGCAGCCGCCATAGATACCCAGGTTGTTGATCAGAATATCGACTTCAGGAATGAACGCTATGACCGTTTGACAGCCGGCGGCCGTTCCGGCATCGGCCACTATGCCGCTGACATCGTCACGACCACTGGCTTGGCGAATGTAATTTAGAGCAGTGTCGACTTTAGCTTGATCGCGACCCACTAAGGTAACTTGGGCGCCAGCTTTGGCAAGCCCTGTGGCAATCGCGAGGCCAATACCGGCCGTAGAACCCGTGACTAATGCCTGCTTTCCAGAAAGGTTGATTTGCATAATTGTTCTCCTGCCGTTTTAAAGGGATTGTGGATGTTTTGGCGAAGTGAATGTTAAGGCTCAGCCAAATTGGAATGCCGAGATTTGTGTCTTGAGTACTTGTTGGGAATATATTTTTTTACCACTGTCTTCCCCTGCGGCACCGGCTGCGACCATCAGGGGGATAAGATGCTCTTCATCGCCTGGCGGATGACATTGCACCGCATGAGGTGCGTGAGACCAGTTACGCAGGCCGGCAAGTCTTTGCGCTGGCTGAGCGGCAATGGTGTGCGTCAACCATTCATCAAACACCTGCGACGGCTGGGTAAAATGTGCATCGCCATAGCCCTGCATATTGTGAAAACTCATGCCACTCCCCACGATCAATATCCCTTCATCACGTAACGGTGCCAGTGCCTTGCCCGCAGCCAGATGTGTCAGAGGGTCGAGATCATGGCGTAACGACAGTTGCACCACGGGGATGTCTGCGTCGGGGAACATCAGTTTCAAAGGAATGAACATGCCATGGTCAAATCCCCTCGAGGTGTCTTGCTGAGTGTTAAAACCGGCTTCACCGAGTAAAGTGGCGACCCGTTCAGCCAGTATTGGTGAGCCCGGCGCCGGATAAGCCAGCTTATAAGTGTGCTCAGGAAAGCCGTAATAATCGTAAATTAATTCCGGCTGCGTGCCGCTGGTGATGCTAAAGGCTGGCGCTTGCCAATGCGCACTAATCATCACAATCGCTTTGGGACGTTCCGGTAAGTGGGCAGCAATATTTTTAAGAAAATCAGCCATACCGTGCCATATGTCAGATGGCTTCCAGTCCATGAAAAAGCAGGGCCCTGCACCGTGGGGGATAAACAGTACCGGTTGAGTGACTGAATTATCGGATAAGTTTTGGGTAGCCGTCATCATCTCGGTCATTGTTTTTGTCATCCGGTATGGGAATGTGCAAATACTATATCAACCCGTTTTGGGTAAGAGAACATGGTAATATCAGGTAACTCTTCTCACTGTGGGTGTGAAATAAGTGTTGGATCGTGTTACGGGTATGCGGGTTTTTATTCAGGCTGTGGCTCAGGGTAGCCTTTCTGCTGCGGGCCGTGTTTTGGAAATGAGCCCTGCCATGGCCACCAAACATATGGATGCGCTGGAAACGAGATTGGGTGTGAAACTGGTGCATCGCACGACGCGACAGTTGACCCTGACAGACTCAGGAACCGAATACTTAGAAGCTTGCCAACGCATTCTGCAAGAGCTCGACGAGGCCGACGCGGAAGTGGCTGCACAAAGCGTTGAGGCGGTGGGGCGATTACGAATGAACGTGCCTTTATCTTTCGGAACACGCTTTATCGCGCCGCGGTTACCGGCGTTTAGCCGCCGATATCCACTGGTTGAAGTTGAGTTGGGGCTAAGCGATTCGCAGCAGGATTTAATACAAGAAGGCTGGGATCTGATCGTGCGAGTGGGGCATCTCACCAATAGCTCACTCAAAGCGAGGCGATTAGGACATTGCCCGATGCGAGTGTGTGCGTCACCGCAATACCTGGCGAGGCATGGCACGCCTAGGCGTGTGGCTGATCTCTCCGGACATAACTGTCTCAGCTATACCCTTTCTCGACAGCAGAATAAAGGCAGCTGGTTTTTTGGTCGTGAAGGTGACATTCAGGTACCCGTGAAGGGAAACCTCAAGGCCGATAACGGAGATGCACTGCTGGCCGCAGCACTAGAGGGACAGGGCGTTATCTATCAGCCACATTTTATCGTTTCCAATGCACTGGCTCGCAATGAACTGGTGGCGCTGGAACTCGACCACCCACCTATCGATCCGGGTGGTGTGTATGTGCTCTTTCCCGCAGATCGGCGTCTACCAGCAAAAGTAAGAGCGATGATCGACTATCTTGTGGAAGTATTTCAGAATCATCATTACTAATATGAGATATGCCAACTGAAATGCAGCTCTGCATCAAAGGTGGCGATAATATCGACCACTTACCGCCTTGGATTATCCGTTTATAAATCATATCTCATTAAATCGCCCGCTTAGGCTTATGTGATTTGTTAGGAGTGCTTGCTGTTACGCTTACCCTTAAAGCGCAATAAACGTAATGCATTCAGCGTCACCAGCGCCGTTGCGCCTGTATCGGCCAACACGGCGAACCACAGGCCTGTGATGCCCAGCACTGTGGTGATCAGGAACACGCCCTTCAGACCCAGCGCGAAAATCACGTTTTGATGAATGTTGGCCATGGTTGCACGCGATAGTGCAACCAGATGAGTCACATCGCTAACACTGTTTTTCAGCAGTGCCGCGTCGGCGGTTTCGATGGCCACGTCGGTCCCCCCGCCCATAGCGATACCCACATCTGCGGTTGCCAGTGCAGGTGCGTCGTTGATGCCATCACCCACCATGGCGACCTTGGCGGTGCGTTTCATTTCGGTGATCAGGCGCAGCTTATCTTCAGGCAGCAGTTCAGCTTGCCATTCCATACCCAACTGCCCGGCGATGGCCTGAGCGGTGCGGCGGTTGTCGCCGGTGAGCATGACGGAGCGCACGCCCATGGCCTTGAGCTGGGCCACGGCGGCTTTTGCATCTGTTCTCGGTTCATCGCGCAGCGCTACCAAGCCAAGTGCTTCATGGCTCAGTTCGTCGAACAGTACTGACACCGTCTTGCCGTCATCTTGTAGCGCCTCGATTTGAGCCTGTTGCGCGGACGACAGTATGGCGACTTGGGCCGCGTAGACCGGCGAGCCGATAGCTAGAGCGCGTCCATCTACGGTGGCATGCACAGCTTTACCTGCGGTGGCATAGGCATTTGAGGCGACGGGGATGACGAGGTTGGCCGCTTCAGCATGCCCGACAATGGCTTTGGCAAGCGGGTGATTGGAGCCGGATTCTACGCTGGCAAACAGCGCCAGTACTTCCTCGTCGTTTTGTTTGGTAAAGGACTGTGCAAAAGACGCTACGTCGGTCACACGCGGCTTGCCTTCTGTCAGAGTGCCAGTTTTATCGAAAGCTATGGTTTTTACTTGGCCAATGGTTTCTAGGGCGCTGCCGCCTTTAATAAGTAATCCACGGCGGGTGCCTACCGCCAGTCCTGAAGCAATTGCTGCAGGAGTGGATAAAACCAGTGCGCAGGGACAGGCAATGAGCAATAGCGCCAACCCGCGGTATAGCCAAGTCGCCCATTCACCGCCCATTAGTAGTGGTGGTAGGATAACGATCAATGCGGCAAGCGCCATCACCGCGGGAGTGTAGTAGCGGCTGAATCGCTCAATGAAGCGGGCTGTGGGGGCTTTGGATGCCTGTGCCTGTTCCACCAGTTGAATAATGCGTGCAATGGTGTTGTCGGCAGCGGTTTTTTCTACGCGCACTTCAAGCACCCCGTCGACGTTGATCGAACCGGCGAAGACAGTATCGCCCATGGTCTTGGCACTGGGGATGGACTCGCCCGTAACGGGTGATTCATCGAGGCTAGACGCGCCCTGAGTAATCACACCATCGGCAGGAACTCGATCACCTGGGCGCACTAGCACACTGTCATTCACCCGCAGCGAGGCTGCTGCAACCTCGCGCAGCCCGCCTTGGGCATCGAGCAGCACTGCTGTTTTCGGAACCAGCGCCCCCAGAGCCCTTATACCGGCGCGGGCACGATCGGCCGCCACACTCTCCAGTAACTCACCGATTGAGAATAGGAAAACGACGGCTGCCGCCTCTTCGGCCTCACCGATGAAGAGCGCGCCCAAGGCGGCGACGGACATCAGCGTTTCGATTGAGAAGGGCGAGCCAGACTTGGCCAATGCTATGGCTTGGCGGGCAAAGGGAAGCACACCGATAACCACGGCAGCAGCGAATACCCAGGTTCCGTAAGCAGGGAAAAACAGAGCCAGCACGTAGGCGGCCGCCATCAGCATCCCCAGACTGGCGACTTGTTTACCCTTACGGGTTTGCCACCAGCGCAGTACGGTCGGCTGATGCTTGATATCGTTATTCGACGGCGTCTGCTGGTTGGTCGGGGCGGATATGCCAAAACCCAGCCGCTTGATGGTTTTTTCAACATCATGGGTCTGAGTGAGCCCATCGGGTGACAACGACAAGGTCAGACTTTGGGTGGCAAAGTTCAGCTGGACATCAGAAACGCCGGGCATGCGCGCGAGAGCGGTCTCAATCTTGCCGATGCAGCTCGCGCAGTCCATGCCTTCGATATGATATTGCATTAGGGTTTATCCTATGTAAGGAAATTACAGTTTCATCATAAACCCTCTAGCAACTTCAGGGTCAAGGCGTTCAACGCCTTATTTAATAAGATTGATTTTATAGCATCAAAGTCTATAGTTACTTTAAGGTTTTAAACTATGGAGGCCATGATGCCAATCAAGATAGGCGCACTTGCCAAGCACACAGAAACTACTGTCGAAACCATTCGTTACTATGAAAAAGAAGGGCTATTACCAGAGCCTGCGCGCAGCGAAGGTAATTATCGTTTGTATAACGAGGAGCATATTGAGCGCCTGCAGTTTATTCGCCATTGCCGTACGCTCGATATGACCCTAGAGGAAGTGCGGATCTTACTGCAGATTCGAGATAGGCCTTATGAAGACTGCGGCAACGTCAATGAGCTGTTGGATGAACATATACGTGCTGTAGAAGTACGCATGGCAGAGCTAGCGCAATTAAAGCAGCACCTGACGGTTTTGCGTCAGAAGTGCACAAATCCTACTGCCTCTGCTTCGTGCGGAATTTTACGCGCCCTTGGCGATCGTTCTTGTCACGTTTAAAGCACTGTTTAATGGTATGCCTTCAATCATCCCTGTGAGTTCATCGTGGTGTACTGTCACGAAAGGCAGGACGCTAATGTGAAGGTGAAATATTCAGTTGTTTAGAAAAACGCTGGCGAACTGATAATGCTGTGCTAAAGCCGACTGCTGCGCTGATCTGCTCAATCGACAAGCAGTGCCGGCAATAAGGTACTGCTCTGCAGATCACCGGCTTCAACCAGTAGGCGGAGTTGATGACGCGCCTAAAGAGGTTTCACCTGTGCAGATTTAATATTACAAGGGTGATCGTTCGCAAAAGGGGGAGGCAGGGCAGAACCGGCAGTTAGAGCAGGGTGATGGAACATCACGCCGTATTGCCGGTAGTCAGGCGACCAGTGCTCATTTGGATAGTGGTAGCTTTACCTCAACATTATTTACGGCCGAAAGTTCGACGCCATTCGCTTGGGCTGACTTGGTTTCTGCGTTTGAAATGTTTACGTAATGACGTGGGTGTTTGAAACCCTACTAAGGCTGAAATAGATTCCACCGATAGCGTGGTACTTTCTAATAATTCCCGTGCACGTTGCAACCGTTCGTTGATAAGCCATTCACCCAACGACATGCCTGTCGCCTTGCTGAAATGTCGGGTGAAGGTGCTTCGGCTCATGGCTGCGCATTGTGCTAAGTCGTCAACCGAATGGGAGTGCTCCAAGTGTTTGCGCAGGTAATCCAGCAGTTGGTTGATCCTTGCGTCTTGGGTAGAAATCGCGACTGGCTGCTCGATAAACTGTGCCTGCCCGCCTTCGCGATGGGGCGGGACCACCATCATACGCGCCATTTTATTGGCTATTTTCTGACCATGAAACTTGCGTACAATGTAGAGACAGCAGTCTAAGCTTGCTCCGGTACCGGCGGAGGTGATCAGGCGGTCGTTTTCCACATACAGCGCATTCATGTCCAACTGCACTTTTGGAAAGCGCCGTTTGAAGTCTTGTTCCGCCATCCAGTGAGTCGATGCACGTTTTCCATCAAGCAAACCCGCATACGCCAGTGCATATGCACCATAACAAAGTCCCACCACGTGGGCGCCACGCTGGTGTGCTTGGTTTAAAGCATCCATCAGGGCGGGCTCGGGAATTTCGTCCAAATCATGCCAGCCAGGCACTATCACTATGTCAGCTTGTGCAACCAACTCCAACCCGCCATCTGGCTGCACTGACAGAGCCCGCTCGGCAGTTTGCATAACGCCATGTGGTGTGACTATCTTCAACTTGAACAATTCGTGATCGGGTAGCATGGCGCTGAAGATCATGAACGGCACCCCAAAGTGAAATGGACTGAAGTTCGGGTAGGTTATGAGGGCAACAGTAGGTATAGGCTGAGACATAGCACGTTTGACCCAAAAGTTTCGATAGTTGGAGTTTGGGTCAATTTTAGGCTGAGTCTGCATACTTTAAAATAAAAACTTATTCACAATATATGGAAATAACACCATGAACATAATCAAAACTATGAATCCTCTTTTGTTATCTTTAGCACTGGCAACTTGCGCCACTGCTACTTGGGCTGCACAGGAGGCTCCTTTCAGTAATCCCGTAGAGGTGCAACTGATTCGCAACGCTACGGTCAAGATAGATTTTGCCGGTACTACATTCCTTGTGGATCCCATGCTGGCAGCTAAAAGCGCTTGGCCGGGCTTTGAAGGTACTTACCGCAGTGAACTGCGTAATCCGCTAGTGGAGCTGCCATTCTCGGTGGATGATGTACTGAATAGTGTGGAAGCCGTAGTTGTAACCCACACCCATCTTGACCATTGGGACGATGCAGCCCAGAAACTGATTCCCAAGAACCTACCGGTGTTTGTACAAAATGAAGCGGATGCTAAAACGATTCGTGACCAAGGTTTTAAAGACGTACGAGTGCTCAGTGACAGCACTACGTTCAATGGGGTGACCATGAAGAAGACGGGGGGGCAGCATGGCACCGATCTGCTGTATGCAAACGATGTTCTTGCGGAGTCTCTGGGTCAGGCCATGGGCGTGGTTTTTTCGGCACCTGAGTCTAAAACTGTCTATGTAGCCGGCGATACAGTTTGGCGTCCTGAAGTAAGTGCGGTGCTGGAACAGGAGAAGCCTGAAGTGGTCATCCTCAACACCGGCACGGCTCTCTTAACCGGTTACGAAGTGCACCCCATCATTATGGGCAAACAAGATACTCGCCAAGCGTATGAATCCGCACCTCAGGCCGACATCGTGGCTGTGCATATGGATGCAGTTAATCACATGTCACTCAGCCGCAAAGAACTACGTGAATTCGTGAATGAGCAGAAAATCCAAGACCGAGTGCTGGTGCCCGAAGATGGTGAGTCCATGAAGTTCTAATTACACTGCATAATCATCATTCGGTCAGAATGCCGTATCAGCATTTAAATTATGAGAAAAAAGCCGCTGCTGTAGCGGCTTTTTTATGTCTGATGTAAACATCATGGGGCTATTGGGAATGTACTCAGAATGGCGCTCAATCGCTTTACTGGCAAAGTGAGTGATTGAACATGAGCCGTATTATGAATAGAGCTAACATGACCTCAATGCGCTTTTGATTCCAATAGCGAACTGATTCTACTGGACGGCCTGACCCTGCTTGCACCGCTCCCGTTTATCGTGTTCTACCTACGGGAGTATTAGGCCTGTTTTACCCAAATCATCTTGTCTCAGTAAGGGTCTTAACCTTGTTAAGGACAAAACCCTTAGCTAAGTTCTTGGCTACATCAACTAACACTGCGATACCTTAGTCC
>JAHLFI010000035.1 GCA_018883865.1 Candidatus Oceanisphaera merdipullorum | reverse complement strand
CGCCAGCGGCTGGCCTTTTAAGTCGGCAGGAAACGGTGTGCCACCCAATAAATAGGGGCTGCCTTGGCCGTCTAACACCGAATAATCCCGCAGCTTAGTGGCCACTTCTTCACGCTCTTGCTCGCTCGACACCGCCAACAGCCACAGCACCATAAATAAAGCCATCATGGCCAAGGCAAAGTCGGCAAAAGCCACCTTCCAGGCGCCGCCGTGGCTGGCTTCGGCCCGCGCCCGCGACTTGCGCTTTACGATTACGGTTCCTTGCTCGCGCATTAGTTAGCTTCCAAATCCGTCATCCAAGACTCCATGGCAATAAAGCTCGGCTTAATATCTTGCTCGATAATTTTGCGCCCCGCATCCACCGCCAGCAGCGGCGACTTGCCACTAATGTGCGACACCAAAATAGCGCACACGCATTCTAATGCGGTAATGCGTCGCCCTACCCATTGCTCCATGGCATGGCTGGCCGGGCTAAACAGGCAATAACACACGAAGATACCCAAGAAGGTGCCCACCAAGGCCGCCGCCACGTGCACGCCAATGTATGTTAGCGGGCCGTCCAAATGCTGCATGGTAATAATAATGCCCATTACCGCCGCTAAAATACCAAAGCCCGGCATGGCATCTGCGGCTTTGGCAAGCGCATGCGAGGGCTTGAGCATGCACTCTTCTAGCGCTTCTACTTCTAGCTCCAGCAGCGCTTCCAACTCATGAGCGCTCAACTTACCCATGCCTAACATGCGTAAGTTATCAATAATAAAGCCCAGTAATTCGGGATGCGCCAACACCAAAGGGGCTTGGCTGAATAAAGGGCTGTTTTGTGGTGCTTCCACATGGCCATCCAAGGCCTTTAAGCCTTTGAGGCGGGTTTCTTGTAATAGCTGATGCATGAGTGGCAACAGCTGTTCATACAAGGCGGCATCGTCTTTTTGGCCACGGCAAATCGCTTTAAGCTGTTGCCAAATGCCCTTAAGCACGGCGGTGGAGTTACCCACGATCAAGGAGCCTAAACCGGCACCTAAGATGATGACCATTTCAGCCGGTTGCCACAGTGCCATCAGCTGGCCATTGGCCATTAAAAAGCCGCCAAACACACAAATTAAGATAACCATGAGACCCAACAGCTTTTGCATTATATTGCTCCGTTTGCTGCCAGTGTGCGATTTAATAACGCCAAACACTGTTTATGTAATTGACACACTCTGGATTCAGTTAAATCCAAAACTAAGGCGATTTCTTTCATATTCAGCTCATGCTGATAATACAAAGACATTAAATGCTGCTCCCGCTCAGGCAGCCGTACCAGTAGGCTCTGTATCAGCTGCGCTTGTTCTTGTGGTGCATGACTCTCGTCTTGCGTGGGCTCAACGCCTTGCTCCAACAACACTTGCAAGCTGTCCATCTCGGCCATCTCGCCGGCACACAAAATTTCGTGTAACTCACTTTGGTTAATGCCCAACGCCTGCGCCAGCTCGGCTTCGGTGGGCCGCCGGCCAAGCGTACGCATCAAGTCGCGCTCAGCTTGAGCGCATTGGTGGGTCTTTTGCCGCAACTGGCGCGGCCGCCAATCGTGGCGGCGTAACTCATCTAAAATGGCACCGCGCACCCGTTTATAGGCGAAGCTACCAAAACTGGCATCGGGCTCGCCGCCATAACGGCGCAACGCTTCTAACAAACCCATGATGCCGATTTGCGCTAGATCATCGGCATCGATCAGGGTATTGGTTTGATGGCGCAACTGACCCAGCACCCGCTTCACCAACGGCAGATATTGATTCAGCCAAAATTGTTCATTTTTGGCCGGCACAGCCGCGAGCGGTGGCTCTTCTAACAACCAGTCTTGCTGTTGCAGCATGACTATTGAATAACCAGCTTTGTGATCAGTACGGCTTCTACCGAAGGATCATATTGATAGCTGGACAAGCGATCATTCAGGGCGGTTTGCAGCTCTTGCTCAAAATGACTCAAGTCTTGCAAATGCTCTTGCACCTGCTGGTGATCAAAACTGCTGAAATAACTGAGCGTAGTATTACGCAGCGCCGGTAGTACCGTGTCCCAGAGCACCAACTGATCGGGATAGCGGCTCATCAGCGCCAACTCCAACACCATATAATGATTGCGCTCTAGGCTTGGTAGGCCAATCACAAATTGCTCCAGCGGTTTAAATTGCGGCTCGACTGCGACGACGGGCTCTGGCGCAAACCAAGCGGCCATGCCTCCATCTATAAAACGGGCTTTATAATCCGCTAGCACAAAGGTGCCCACGCCCATGCCGACCAATAACGTCACTAACACCAGCCAGACTAAGCCCAACTTACTGCGCGATTTTTTAGCTGCTTTTTCTTCTGCCATTTGTTGTTCCCTTACTTGATTCATGAGATCTAGGCGCTTCGCCTAGCCGTAAATTTAAGACATTGGACTAAGCTCAGAATCTAAGCTCAAAACCTAAGTTCGTAACCTAAGTTCGTAACCAAAGCGCTAGACCAAGGCATTAATCCAACCTGCGCCAGCCTGCTGCTTTTGCTCAAGCTCTGCGCTCCCCTGCTCAGCCATCAAAATGGCATTCTCAAGGTGCGACGACGACGATTTTTGCGGCTGGCCTTCTTGGCCCACGCTCACCTCTACCCCGCCACTGTGGTGTGGCAATAAGTCATTGCGTAATCGATCCGCATGGGCGTTGAGCGCATCCCGTACCGCACCTTGGCTTGCCGCAATGTGAATATGCAGCTTGTCGCCTTCGAGGCGAATACTCAGCTCTAGGCGGCCCATTTCTGGTGGATCTAGCTTGATCCGCGCCTGTTGCACCTCTTGATTGAGCTGCAATTCGACTTTTTCTTTTAGGGTGTGTAATAACTGCGCGCCTAGCTGCGCCTTGTTGGTCGAGTCCACCACCACTGGCGCCCACTCGTGCACCGGCACACTGGCTCGCCCTGGCGTTGACGTAAGCTGAGCCCCACTCGTGGTGAGACTATGGCTGGATTCTTCCACGTTAACGGTGGCCGTGACTGCAGATGTAGAACCGCTGGCTAATTGTTGCAATAGAACTTTATTAGCCGCCAACTGGGTTATCGGCGCTTGGCCTGACTCAGTAAAGGTGGATGAAAAACTGACACGCCGCTCAGCCGCAGCATCACTGCGGGCTGAGGTAGTCACCGCCCTGGCTACCTGTAAAAGAGCGCCCTCTGCTTGGCCTGTCGCATCGGCTGCTGAAACGACTTGGCCTGGGGCAGCTACGCCTGGATGCGATGCAGTTTGGCTCGCTGTGGTTTGTGCATTCACTGTTGGCATCTGGCCAGCTTCGCCGTTCGTTTTGGCGCTCGTTTTGCTGGCCATGGCATCGGCCATAGCCGCCATTTCCCCAAACGCCGTCGATCCAATGTTCTCACTGCCCGCACCGCGACTGTAATGCCAATGCCATAACTGAGTTGCCGGCTCCGCCAGTGCATCAATGCCGGTTAATACATCGGGCTCGCTGTCCGTTACTAATACCGGCGGCTCTACACTTACGCCTGCATCCAAGTCCACATTAGGCTCAGTATTCGAGCCCGTATTGGGTTCTGAACTGAGCTCGGCATCTGGCGACTCTTCGCTAAGCGAACCTAAGCCTGCACTCTCCGGCAACTCATTAACGCCAGTAGAGGCTGGCGCGGATGATTCAAGCTGTGCTTTAGATTGATTAGTGCTGGCCTGTTGCGCCGATTCAGCGAGCGATTCGGCAAAGTCGGATTCATGGCTAACGCCGGCTTTTTCCGCAGAACCAGCAGGACCATGGGCAACACTGGCTTGCGAGGCTACCTGAGTATTGCGAACACTTGTCGAAGAGGCTGTTTGCGGGCTGGTGCTGGCAGGCAAGCCCATCATGAGGTTTCACCTAATTGCTCAACCCAGTCGTAGGCCAGCTCGCCCTCGCGTTGTTCACGCAAGCCCAACAACTGCTGATCCAACTCACTGGCTTGCTCGCATACCTGCTGCCACAGCTGGCGATACTGTTCGGCAAATTGCGCCAACACCTGTTGCTGCTGTGGGGTCAATTTCGGCTTATGGGGCGCCAACTCTTGCAAACACAGCCGCAGCTGAGCGTCTAACTGGGTAAGCGAGTCCCAATTTTTGGCTTGCACCGCTTGGCTAATCTGCTGTTGCAACATCAGCAAGCGGCCAAATAAAGGCGCTAATACGGAGCGATTCATGGCCGCCCTCGCAGATAAAAGGCGGAATCTGGCATTCCGCAGCGGCCACTTAAGTTCCGAACTAAAAGGTTCCGCTTGAGAATAGGTTGTTCCCACATTAGGCATCAACCTCTGTGCCCAAGCCGTGCCAACCGGCGCGCAAGTCTGCCAACACCTTCAACACGGGTAATAACTGGCTGGCATCATTATTAACGCTGGCACTAAACAGCTGGCGGCCACAATAGTCGTACAGCTGATGTAGATTTTCAGCCAAGACGCCGCCTTGCTGCAAATCGAGCGCACTGTCTAAACCACCAATAATATCAATAGCTTTGGCTACACTCTGGCCTTTTTCGGCTAAGCGGCCAGCCAACATATGGCCCTCGGCGCGGGCAATTTCATCTAATAGTCCATCCATCAACATCAACACCAATTCGCGCGGCGAAGCTTGCGCCGCCCGCGCGTCAGTTTGGGTGTGTTGATAAACATCAAAGCCAGAATCGGCATCAAACATGGGTCTGCGCCTCCCTCAATTAAAACATGCCCATAGTCTGTTGCATTTGTTGTGCCAAGGTATTCATGCGCGTGAATTGACTCAAATAACGCTGATAGGTTTTGTCCATCCGCAGATCCAGCGCCTCTTGACGATCGGTAATACGATCCAGCCCGGCTTTCAGACTTTGCTCACGCTGCACTAGGGCACCGTTGCGTTCTAAATAGGGTTTGGTATCGGCTTCTAACCGCGTAAACAAGCCATCAACGCCGGTTAACGCCGCTTCTAATGCGCCGGGTTTATCTTGTTGCAACTTAGCCATGGCGGCGGTGTCGAGTGACAACTTGCCATTTTTATCGGTTTTAATGCCCAGCTCCGCTAAGCTGGTGCCAGCCCCCGGATTAGATAAGGTACTGCGTAACTTATCTAACAAACCTCGGCTCATGCTGTCGCCACTTAAGACGGCAGTTTTGCCCTCCTTACTACGGGTTTGCAATTCCACTTCGCTGACCAAGGCGTTATAAGCCGACACTATGCCCTCAAGCGAGCTTTCAATCGCCGATTGATCCGTCGCTACCGTTAAGCTTAACGGTGAGTCGGTTGCGCCATGAACCTTAGTCACAGTGAGGTTTAAGCCGTCGATTTGGCCATCGAAATTATTGGTGCTGCTGGAAAGCTCTAAGCCGCCGACGCCGCCCGTACCGCTGCCCAGTTTAATCACCGCATCTTGCGCCATGCTCAGTTGGATTTTATCGGTAACGGCGCCTTCTAGCGCCGCATCGCCGCTTGCGCTAACGGTCATGGCTTGGCTGGCACCGGTTTTAGCACTGGTTAACAGCAGCTGAGTTTGGCCATTGCTGCGGATTAACGAAGCGGTCACGCCTTTATTATCCGGTGATTTGTTAATGGCATCGCGCAACTCAGTTAAGCCACCGCCGTTTAGGCTGGCTAAGTCCACATTTAAGTTGGTGCCATCAACGCCCGCAATGCTGATGTTCAGCGTGCCGCTACTTGGCGCCGCCCAGTCTTCTGCCAAGGTAAACGCCTGCTGATCCGACAGGGCCAGTTGCTTTACATAAAGCTGATAATTGGCATTGGCAGCACCGGTTTTTACGGTAGCAGTCATAATGCCGTCATCAGAAAAAGTAGCCGACTGACTTTGCAGACCTTTGCCGCTGGTTAGCGCTTTTATGCTGTCTTGCAGACTCTGCAGTTTGTCTTTAATTTTGCCGTAAGCGGCCTTTTGGCTGCTCAACTGGCTCTGCTGATTTTGTAGCAAACGGTCTAATGGCGTGCGATCCGCGGATGTCAGCATCTGCGCCATAGACGAGGGATCCATACTGCCCATTCCAAACATGACTGTGCCCTTAAGTGATGGATGAGTAAGAATTAAAGCTAAGAGTAAAAACTGTTAGCTAGGGATAACGACCCAGAAAATGAAGAACTTGAGGACCTAGAGACTTTTCTTGTCCCGCCTCTTTACGACGAAGAGCGTTAAGCTATGGGGAGGAACACAGGCAAAAAAAAGCGGCTCAAGATGAGCCGCAAAAAATCTACCTTACATACCTTCATACGCGTAACGCACAACCGTTAAATAAGACAGACAACATAAAACAAAGCAACTAGGGCCTGACCAGAGGCCCTAGCTGATAAAAAGAAGGAGACTTTACTATTAAGGCCGCTGAATTAACGCCGCACTATTAACGCTGTTTTTATTAACGAAGCAGAGACATTACCAAGCCGCTCATCTGGTTGGCGTTGCTCAGCACTGACATACCAGACTGCATCAGCATCTGGTTTTTAGACATGTTAGAGGCTTCTTGAGCGAAGTCGGCATCCATGATGCGGCCTTTAGCTTGCTCACCGTTCTCACGCATATTACCCAAGTTAGTAATGGTATGCTCAAGGCGGTTGATGTTGGCACCTAAATCACCACGCACAGAGCTAACGTTACCTAAAAAAGTATTAAGTGTACCGATAGCTGTAGAAGAAGTAGTTTGATCAGTCAGGGCTCCCAAAGCCGTAACACCCGCTGTCAAGGTAGTACTGGTATTCAACGTTTTTACTTTAGCGTTGATATCAACCTTTAAGGTTTCAGCTGTGCTAGCACCAATTTGGAATGTAACACCAGTGGCGTCTTCAAATTTACCACCCGTGGCAAATAAATTAGTCCCAGCACCGTAGCTAGTATTTTTCATAATGTTTTCCAGCTCAGCGCCCAACTGCTGGAACTCGGCGTTCATTGCCGTGTTTTCGGCGGTAGAGTTAGTACCGTTCGCACCCTGAGTGGCTAAGTCTTTCATACGCTGGGCAATATTGGTCATCTCGTCAAACGCGCTTTCAGCGGTTTGCATCATGGAGATGGCATCTTGCGAGTTACGCATGGCAACACCCTGACCGTTGGTTTGTGCTTGCAGGCGTACGGCAATTTGCAGGCCGGCAGCATCGTCGGCGGCAGAGTTGATACGAAAGCCGGTACCCAAACGCTCCATGGCGGTGCCCAACATTTTGTTGGTGCTGTTCAGGGTATTTTGCGTTACCAGTGAGGTGTAGTTGGTATGAATAGACATGCTCATAATGATGTTCCTTTTAGCTTTTGACTGTTACTTACTGAATAAGGGGTTTTGATTCAAAAGAGTAAAACGGCAGCCATTGGGAGAAACTTAAATGTACGCCCCAAAAAAGTGGCGAAGGAATTTTTGCCTCAGAAGAACACCGAATATATGGGCAAGTCCCAACTGAAGAGCAAAAAATCTTTATTTTTAGATCGAGAAAGGGCCCTAATAGGGCCCTTGTCGTAAGCATATTCAGCAAGCTAGGCTGTTTTAATTTTTATTTATTCAGTGATTAACGCTGCTTTCTATTAACGCAGCAGTGACATTACCAAGCCGCTCATCTGGTTGGCGTTGCTCAGCACTGACATACCAGACTGCATCAGCATCTGGTTTTTAGACATGTTCGACGCTTCTTGAGCAAAGTCGGCATCCATGATGCGGCCTTTAGCTTGCTCACCGTTCTCACGCATGTTGCCCAAGTTAGTAATAGTGTGCTCAAGGCGGTTGATGTTGGCGCCTAAATCACCACGTACGGCACTCACTCCATCAAGTAAACTGTTCATAGCCGTGATGGCCAACGTTGAATTAGCCTGAGTATCCAGAGCGCCAACACTTGCACCCGCGGCACCAATGAGAGCAGTAACAGTGTCAATTTTAGCGCCAACACTAACGGTCAAGGTTTCCGCTGTGCTAGCACCGATTTGGAACTTTACACCCGCAGCAGCCTGAAATTTACCACCGGTATTCAGTAGTTTAGTTCCGGCACCGTAGCTGGTGTTTTCCACGATGTTGGCCAGTTCTGCACCCAACTGTTGGTATTCTGAATTCAAAGCCGTGTTTTCGGCGGTGGAGTTAGTGCCGTTCGCACCTTGAGTGGCAAGATCTTTCATACGCTGAGTGATGTTGGTCATCTCGTCAAACGCGCTTTCGGCAGTCTGCATCATAGAGATGGCATCTTGCGAGTTACGCATGGCCACACCCTGACCGTTGGTTTGTGCTTGCAGGCGCACGGCAATTTGCAGGCCAGCGGCATCGTCGGCTGCCGAGTTAATGCGAAAACCGGTACCCAAGCGCTCCATGGCGGTACCCAGCATTTTATTGGTGCTGTTCAGAGTGTTCTGCGTTACCAGAGAGGTGTAGTTGGTATGAATAGACATGCTCATAATGGTGTTCCTTTTATCTTTTTGAATAGGGTGTTTGGACTCAAAAAGATAAAACGGCAAAGAATTAGAGGAACTTGAGTTTTATTTGAAAAAAGCGCTGAAGAGATGGCCTTACGCTGTACGCTCTAAGAAAAACAGCAACTCACGTTTATATCGGTATTTGAATTTAGCTCAACGACTCTGCGGTCAGTTTGGTTTTTTCGCAGAGCCATTAGTTATGCTGCTATTGCGTGGCGTGGAACAAAAAAACAGCAGATAGCGACTATCGAGCAAAGAAGCAGGAAAAATTATCGTAGCCAACCGTCAAATGCGATGGACGGTATTTGACGGGCGCGTATGAGGCTAGGCTATCTCGCCGTGACGGATCATTTCAGCCTAACCGAGCATCCTGCAGCCTCTTTAGACAGGACGTTATGTTTAGGCGTTTTGCACGCAAAACCGGCGCGCGCAAAGCACCTCACTTACGAAGCAAGGCCACGGCACTATGGCGGGATACATGGGCCTGGGCAAGCAGGGCCGAGACCAGTTTTTCGAACTTGCTGGCGGTGGCAGGCAAAGGCGCGGCGGGTTCTTTCGTTCCTGTTTCCTTAGTGACGACTGGCCACGCTTTGGCGGTTTGCTGCAAGATAATTTGGCGCTGTTCTTGCAAACGCTGCGAGTAATCCTGAATACGATTCATCACCCGATTAAGGTGCTCTCGCTCGCTCATTAACTCGCCTTTTTGCGCGGCGGCTTGTAAGGGTGCCAGCGCATCGGGCTCGGGCTTGGCTTTAATGAGTACCGGTTCGCCGGCGGGCACCCGCACGCCCTCGCCTTGCATCAAGATCGGTTGGCGCAAAATAGCATCGGCGCGCTCTTTGGCCACTAACTGCAACTTGCCCTGCTCCGACTCGGCGGTAATGCCCAGCGGCGCTAAATGCCGATTCAGCTGCGAAAGCGTCACGGCAGGCCGCTGGCCTGGCGCTATGGTAATGCCCATCGCCTGCTGCTGACCGGCCAACAATAAGGTCACCCGCTCACGCACCGAGCGCGGGCTGAGCAAGTCGACTTTATCCAGCTGATAACGATGGCGCGCCGCGTCACCCTCCAGTGCCACTGGCTGCAAGCGGGCATCGAGTCGGCCTTGCTGCTGCACATGTTGTGATAACAATGACAGTTGCTCGCCCCACCGCTGTTGCTGCTCTGTGCTCATGGCAGAGGCTTGCAAGCGCTGCGCTAATGGGCGCAGTTGCTGATAAGCCTGAGTTAGCGCCTGCTCGGCGGCTTGCAGCTGGGCAATTTGATTTTGCGCCTCGCTCAAGCGTCCCCACTGTTGATAACGAGCGGGCGTGCTGTTGCCCGCGATCGCTTTAATGGGTGCCGTTGGAGAGCTTAAATTAAGACTTAAATCGGCGGCACTGGTGCCAATAATACCGGGTGCCGCGTCCAGCTGCGTGGATAACGACCCAACCCGTGGGCTAATCACCTGCATGGGTGAATTCCTTAGTTAAACGCTGTACGCCTTACGTTAAGGCCGAGTCCCTTCTTTGGCGTACAACTTATGGCTTACAGCTGTCTTTAAGTTTAAGTACTTATATTTGAGTAAACAAAGACAGCTTATTCACGTTTACGTAGGCTTGTTGGGTGCTTTGTAGCGCCAGCAGCATTTGCTGCATGTTCATGGCGGCTTCGCCGTAATCCAGTGCCGATAAATCATTGTGTAAGCCTTGGCCAAACACCTGCATTTCGCCGTGGGCCGCCACTACTTGTTCTAGGCCGTTAATGCGCCCACCCAAGTCGGTCAGCGTTCGGGTGACGTTGCCGATGCCTGTGTCCATGGCCGTGAGCATCTTGCCCACTTGGGCACTAATATCGCCCGATTCGGTTTTTAGTACATGAATAAAGTCGTGCACTTCTTGCAATGTGTTGCCGAGTAATTTTTCGGCGCTGTCGTTGGCCGCTATGGTCACGCCATTGGCGATGGCCACTTGGCGCTGATAATCATCGCCCTGATAGGTAAAGGTACCGGGTGGATCTTCGACTATCGCGGGGGTGTCAGTTTTGGAGCCAGAAAACAGATAATGACCTTCTTCGTTACGGCCATTGGCCAAACTGAGCAGGGTATCTTTTAACGATTCCATCTCTTGGGTTAACGCTTGGCGATCGGCTTGGCTGTAAGCGCCGTTACCTGCTTGCACCGTCATGTCACGCAGGCGCAGCAGTGTATCTTTCATCGCGTCAATTTGCGTTTCTTCCTGACCGAGGCGGCTTTTTACCTGCTCGGCGTTTTTTTCATATTGGCTAAGCGCACTCAGCTCTTTATCTATGCCTTGCAAGCGCACGGTGGCAAGCGGATCGTCTGACGGTTTAAGTAACCGATTGCCCGTGGCCATCTGTTGTAACAACTTGCCGTAGTCGGCGCCGCTTTGCTCCATGCTTTGGATCATGACGCGTTGAATTTGTCCGGTACTTACCCGCATGCGAATTCCTTAATATGACGAGCTTCGTCTTTTTATCTCAGTGCCAATCTTTAGCTCACGGCTTAGGGTTTCAAACTTACCGCAGCTCGCAGCGACTTAAATCATGTTCAGCAAGGTATTGAACAGCTGATCGGCGGTGCCGATGACTTTGGCGTTGGCTTGATAATTTTGCACATAGTTCATCATGTTCATCGCTTCTTCATCCAAATTCACGCCACTCACGCTGTCGCGCCGCGCTTGGGCTTGGCTGAGAATATTGGTAGATGCATCCGCATCCGCCTGCCACTGGGCGCTGCTGATGGCAAGCTTGCCTACCAAACCGCGAAAGGCTTCATAGCTGTCGTCTTGTAAGCCCAGTAAGGCCTGCAAGTTATCGTTGTTGCCCGGCGCATCGGTTTGGCCAGATAAAGCTAAGTCTTCGGCGGTAAAATTGGCGCTCACTCGCAAGCTGCCGGCGGCGTCCCCTGGGGCAAAGCTAAACAGGGGCTTGCCGGCTGCATTATTTAAATCAAAGCCGGCGCCAAGCTGGGCATTCACTTTTTCTGCCAGTTGTTCGGCGATGGCGTTAAGCTCGGCACGGGCAGGTAATAATTGCTGCTCGCGGTGCAGCAGTAAGCCACCTAAGCTGCCGCCAATCTCACCGTCTAAGGAAAAGTTTTGCGTGCCAAACTGCACCGACAATTCGGTGTCGTCACGTTGAATAACGCCCGCCTGATTACCCAGCACCAAAGGCTGACCTTGAGGCAAGGTCACGTTTAAGGTGCCATCTTGTTGGCGAGTGCTGCGCACTTCGACCAGTTGCGATAACTGGCGCACGGTTTCATCGCGCTTGTCTTCCAAGATGCCCACGCTGCCACCTTGGGCACCTATGGCTTTGATTTTGTCGTTTAACGTCGCTACTTGCTCAAGCAGGCTATTGGCTTGGCTATTGCTGGCATCTAACTGATCCAACACGCGGCGCTCTTGGGCATCTATCTGATTACCCAAATGATTAAAGCGTTGGGACAAGGCCTCACTGGCGGCAATGATCTGTTGGCGGGGCGCTATGCTTTGCGGTGTTTCAGCGGCACTATGCAGGGCCGCAAAAAACTGATTTAGACCGGGCAACAGACTGCTGTCTTTGCTGCCAAGCAGGGTTTCCAGCTGGCCTAAATAGTCGCTTACTTGCCCATGGCGGCCGGCCTCAGACTCGGCGCGCCATAGCTGGCCCGTTAAAAAGTCGTCGGCCACGCGGCGCAAGCCCGTCACCTGCACGCCACTGCCGCCCATCACGCCAAAACCGGTTTGGCGAGCGGTGAGCTGTACTTCTTGGCGGCTGTAACCGGGCACATTCACATTGGCCACGTTTTGGCTCATGGTATTGAGCGCAGTTTGCGAGGCCAGTAAACCCGACAAACCGTTGTTGATCATTGCCATCTTTGTTATCCGTTCTTGGCTACTCGCAGCGGTTGGCTGAAGGCAGCAATGGGTGCTTCTTTAGGCATAACGGCACTGGTTTGAGAATTCTTTAATATGCCGCTCAATTGGCCCACCATCAGCTCACTTAATCCGGTTTGGCGCTGCGATGCCATGTTCATGGCCATCTGTCCGTCATACCAATCGCGCATCATGTCTTGCTGGGGACCGCCGGCAAAAGGGCCGTCTTCATCACGCAATACGTCACCAGCCGAGCGCATATTTTTTAATACCATCTGCAAAAACAGGCCTTCAAACTGCTCGGCCGCCTGATCTAACCCCTTCTCGGGTGCTTGGCGCTTCACTTGCTCTAATCCTTGCCAGTTTAAATACTGACTGGTCTCTGTTTTCATGATTTATCCTGCCAGCTTATGTTGGTTAAGTAGTACTGCGTGATAGGTAAGGACGACACTTAACGCTAAAACCTAAACCTATTTTATCTTTGAGTTTGATGCTGGGCGTTCTTAACGCCTCCTACTACGCAGGACCATCGGCTAAAGCGCTGGACTACAGATTGCGGTACTTTTCTTTCGCTAACCGCTGCCCGCAGGGCCTAAAGCACCACCAGATCTGCATCCAACGCACCGGCTTCATCCAGCGCCTGCAATATCGACATTAAGTCTGCCGGCTTAGCGCCTAGGCTGTTGACCGCCTGCACGATTTCATCCAAAGACGTGCCTTCTGGCCACACAAACATCTGGCCGGGCTCTTGCTCCACTTTTAAGTCCGACTCGGGCGTCACTGTGGTTTGCCCCTGAGACAACGCATTGGGTTGGCTGACGTTGAAGCGCTCACTAATGGTCACGGTTAGGCTGCCATGGCTCACCGCGGCGGCCTGCACTTTTACGTCTTTGCCTACAACCACAGTGCCGGTACGACTGTTAAACACCACTTTGGGTCGATCCACACCCATCTCGACGCGTACATCTTGCAGCATCGACATAAAGGTCACGCGCTGGCGACTGTTGGCCGGAGCGGTCAGCTCTATGGCGCGCGGGCCTAGGGCTTGCGCCACATCGGGGCCAAATACTTGATTGATGGCCAGTTCCACGTTACGGGCGGTGCGAAAGTTGGCGTATTTTAACTGCAGCGTGACCTTGGGCTCGCTGGCAAAGTTGGATTCAATTTCTTGCTCTATCAGTGCCCCATTAGGGATAGTGCCCACGGTCGGTACGTTCACCGTGACCGAAGATCCGCTATTGCCTTCCGCTTGCAAGCCGCCCACCACTAAGTTGCCTTGGGCTACCGCATACACTTGGCCGTCTACACCGCGCAGGGGTGTAAGCAGCAAGGTGCCACCGCGAAGGCTGCGCGCATCACCAATGGAGGACACAGTCACATCCAAACTTTGGCCGCGCCCTGCCTGTGCTGGCAAAGCGGCATGCACCGCCACCGCCGCCACGTTTTTTAGGCGAGAGTCGGTATCATCGGATAATTGCACGCCAAATTGGCGCAGCATATTGGTCATAGACTGGCCAGTAAATTTCACCTGCGCCTTATCACCCGTGCCCGACAAACCCACCACTAGGCCGTAGCCCACCAGTTGGTTATCTCGTATGCCTTGAATATCCACCACATCGAGCAAAGGCCGCTCGCGGCTTGCAGCCTGCGGCATAACGCCAAGCCAAAGGCTTAAGCACAAAGTGAGTAATGGCCACGTCAAAAATTTCATCATTACTCCTAGAGCGGAAACAAGCTGCCATTTAACAGGCGGCTCAGCCAACCAGCTTGATTGGTGTCGGCCAGCGCACCGCGACCGGCATAAGTGATGCGCGCATCGGCGAGGCGTTGCGAGGGTACCCGGTTTTGTTGGTCAATATCGTCGATGCGCACTAAGCCTTGCAGGCGTACATATTCATCGCCTTGGTTGAGCTTGATCCACTTTTCACCGCGCACCAGTAACACGCCATTGGGCAAGACTTCGGCTACCGTCACCGTTATATAGCCGGATAAGGTATTTTGCTGGCTGGTTTTAGCCGAGCCTTTAAAGTCTCGGTCCACGGAGCCTGAGGCAGTGAGGTTTGTTCTGGCGGTGCGGCCAATAATGGGCACTGGCATATCGAAGCCACTGCTTTTATCTAGACTGGTATCGGCCTTCTTGCTCGACTGAGTTCGCTCTTCGAGCATCACGGTGAGAATATCGCCCACGCGATAGGCGCGTCTGTCTTGAAACAGGCTGATCATGGAGTGCTGAGTAAAGGCACTGCCATCTTTAGTTTGGTTACTGGGCAACTGCAGCGCCGGCGTCGGCGCCCAGTCATCTTCACCAGGCTTAGGTGGCACTAGCTCGTAAGTAGAACAGCCAGCCAGCAATATGGTGCCAGCGCCCAACAAGGCAATGATTAAAACGGTTTTGATCACAGCGCTTGGCTCACAAACTTCAGCATTTGATCCGCCGCCGATACCACCTTGGCGTTCATTTCATAGGCGCGCTGGGTGGTGATCATGTCGACCATTTCTTCTACCACGTTCACATTTGAGCCCTCAAGCGTGCCTTGCTTGAGCATGCCTAATGATTCATCACCGGCTTGGCCTTCTATCGGCTCACCGGAAGCACCGGTTTGGCGATATAAGTTGCCACCCATGGCTTCTAATCCGGCCGGATTAGTAAAGTTGGCCAAGGTGATCATGCCCAGTTCTTGCACGTCCGCTTGGCCTGCTAAGGTAGCGCTCACTGTGCCATTGCTACCGATAGTAACGCCGATGGCACTTTCAGGAATTTCGATTTGTGGCACTAATGGCAAGCCTTCGGCATTCACCATGGTGCCTTCGCTGTTGCGATGAAATTGGCCATTGCGGGTATAGGCCATCTCGCCGTTGGGGCGCTCAATTTGAAAGAAGCCTTGGCCGACGATGGCAAGGTCCATCTCTTGGCCGGTGTTTTGAAAGCTACCTGTGGTAAACACTTTTTGGGTGCCCACGACCTTAACGCCGTTACCCATTTGAATGCCGGATGGGATCTGGTTTTGTTGATCCGCCGCCGCCCCAGGTTGGCGCTGCACTTGATAGAATAAATCTTCAAAGGCCACGCGATCGCGCTTAAAGCCCACGGTATTTACGTTGGCCAAGTTATTAGAAATGGCGGTCATGCGTGCATCTTGTGCACTTAGTCCGGTTTTACTTACCCATAATGCTGCGTGCATGTCTGTTCACCTAAAGGTCATTTAAATAGTATTCAGCGTTAACTTACCACTTACAGCGTCAAGCTTATCGCTGCCCGAAGGGCTCCGGCTTAGCTGCCGCGTATTAAGCGGGCACCGGCGCGAGCTTGGTCGTCGGCGGTTTTCATGGCGCGCACTTGCAGTTCAAACTGGCGACTCAGCGCCATGTTTTGCACCATTTCTTCCACCACGTTGACGTTGGCACCCTCAAGATGCCCCTGCTTAAGTTGCACGTCTTCCGCTTGTGCCAGCGCCCCAGGTTCCACTGCATAAAACAAACCATCTAGGCCTTTTTGCAGCTCGCCTTGACCCGGCTGCACCAACTTAATGCGCCCACCTTCCACCTGAGCACCACCGCCCGGCGGCGTTAGGCTGATGGTGCCATCGGCACCAATTTCGAGTGTGCTAAATTCCGGCAATTGCAAGGGACCACCCTCGCCCATCACCACATGGCCATTAATGGTCAGCTCGCCGTCTGGGCTAATTAACATGTTACCGGCGCGGGTATAGCCTTCTTGACCACCTTCTTGGCCGCTTTGCAGCGCGATAAAGCCGTCGCCTTGTATCGCTATGTCGAGCTCGCGCCCAGTTTCTTGCAACGGTGCGGCGGCCAAATTACTGCCCGCCTGCTGGCTTTGCGCCAAGACGCGAGTGTGAAAGCCGTCGCCATTTAAGGTGTGTGCCGACGCCTGTTCATAATCAGCTCTAAAACCTTGGGTGTTGGCGTTGGCCAAGTTGTTGGCCCGTATGCCTTGCGCCATGAGGGCGTGCTGGGCGCCAGACATGGCGGTATAAAGCAGCTTGTCCATTTAACGGCCCTTAAAAGGAGCTGAACAAGATTTGGGTCATCTTGTCTGCGGTACTAATGGTTTTGGAGTTAGCCTGATAGTTGCGCTGGGCGGTCATGAGATTCACCAGCTCGCCGGTTAGCTCGACGTTTGAGCCCTCATAGGCACCCGCCGTTAAGCTGCCCAAGGTGCCGGTACCCGGCTCGCCCAGCGTAGGCGCACCCGAGGCAAAACTTTGCTGCCACGTTGTGTCGTTGCCTTGGCGTAGGCCATTAGGATTGGCGAAATTGGCCATCACCACCTTGCCCTTTAATTGGTCTTGGCCGTTGGTAAATACCGCATACATGTCGCCGTTAGACTCAAAGCGCACGCCTGCTAATTCACCTGCGGTATAACCGTCAGCTTGATTACGCGACACGCTAAAGTCAGAAGCGTATTGCGTCATCTTGGTGGGATCTATGCTGAGGGTCATGGCATTAGCGCCGGCCGGAGCAAAGTTCAGCGTCATGCTGCCCGCAGGCGCTAGCAGGGTGCCGTCGGTATTAAATTCCATGGCTTGTGCTACACCCACGGCCGCGCCATCCACCTGAGAATGCACATTCCACTTATTATCACCGGTTTTCACAAAGTACTGGGTCACTACGTGGCGACTGCCAAGCGAGTCATACACTTCGCTAGACTGCGAAAAGTTATAGCTAGTGGCATCGGCCACATCGAACACGCTGGTGGGAGCGACGGCGTCCGCTTTTAAATTGGCGGTAAAGTCCAGCTTGGTGCTGGCTTTGGCGGGCAGGCTGCCGCCGTCGATGCGCAAGTCACCGAGCACGCCCTGTTCCAACTGGCCTGCCTCGTTGGTCATATAGCCTTGCAGCCGCGAGCCGTTGCCTGAAACGATGAAGTTGTCTGCGTCGCGGTTAAAGGTGCCGGCGCGGGTGTAACTCATTTGCCCGTTATGCTGGGTCATGAAGAAGCCGTTACCGGAAATGGCCAAGTCCAACGCACGACCGGTGTTAACCACATCGCCGTCTCGACCAAAGTCTTGGGAGACATTACTAACGCCCACACCACCCGCTTGGCCGCCACCGTAGACGGCGGCAAACTCGGCGCGGGCACTCTTAAAACCGGCGGTAGAGACGTTGGCAATGTTGTGGCTGATCACACCTAACGATTCGTTGGTGGCACGCAGGCCGCTTAATCCAATAGTTAACGACATAATAAAATCCCTTGATGCTTAATATTTTAAACTTAAGGCTGACTGAACTCAGTCACCTGAAATAATGACACTTGGCCAATACCCGCAATGCTGAGCATGATGTCGCCACCGCCACCGGGCAGGGTGACTTTTTCTACGGTGCGCGTCAGTGTGGGCGCCAACGGCGAAACATTGCCTTCGCGCTCCGCCAATACCTTAAAGTCGTACTCACCACTGGCTAATTCAGGTAAATCAAAAGCTTGCTCGCCCTTAGGGTTAAACCACTCTTGCTCGTCTACCAAGGTGCCATTTTGGTCATACACCTGCAGGGTCAGCTTTTCGGTACCGGCCGGTACCATGATTTTGCCGTGCAGCGCTTCCGGTTTATCGAGCGTGATTGACTGGGTGGGCACAGACACTTGCTTGCCCATTAAAGAAGTACTGCTCAGCACCTGCAGGGTGTCGAGCAAGGTCGCTTGCTGCTGCCCCTGCATCTTCATCTGCTCTATGCCTTCTACCATGCTGAACTGCGCCAATTGAGACACATATTCGGTGCCATCGAGCGGATTAAGCGGGTCTTGGTTATTAATTTGCGCCACCATCATCTGCAAAAACTCGCTGCGCAAGTTGTTGACATCGTTACCCGGCGCTATGCCCTTTTGCTGAGCGCCCGAGGCGCGATCCAAACCATTAACGGTTGCGATAGTCATCTTAACGCTGCCCTAAATTGAGCAGCCCTTGCTGCATGCTATTCACGCGACCGACCACTTCGATGGCCGACTCAAAACTGCGAGATGCCGACATCATGTCGGCCATTTCTTCCATCACGTTTACACCGGCGTAATACACATAGCCTTCTTCATTAGCTAACGGATGTTCCGGCTGATAGCGTTGATCGGGCTGGCGATCGGAGGGCACCACACCGGCAATACTCACCTGAGCGCCGCTCAGCTCTCCGGCTTGGGTATGTTGATAGACGGTGGCAAACACCGGCTTAATGGCGCGATAAGCTTCTTCTTCGCTGGCCGCCACCGAGCCGGCGTTGGCTAGGTTAGAAGCCACGGTATTCATGCGGCTGGTTTGCGCCTGCAGCGCACTGCCGGCTATGTCATAAATTGCGCTAAACGACATATCAACGTCCTTCTATGGCTTGATTTAGGCCACGTAATTTAATGTTCAAAAAAGTCAGGCTAGTTTGAAAGTCCATGGCATTTTCGGCAAAGGCCGTTTGCTCCACCGACAGTTCCACCGTGTTACCATCTTGCGACGGCTGGTAAGGCGTACGATATAAGGACTCAGCTTTGGGACCACCCTGACCGCCTTGCTCGAGTGAGCGCGCTGTTTGTTGCAACACTGTCGCATAATCGATGTCGCGCGCCTGATAACCTGGGGTATCGACATTAGCCAAATTACTGGTCAGTAATTGTGTTCTGTCCATCCTGAGCGATAATGCATGCGGATGTATGCCCAGTGCATTTTCCAGCCCCAATGCCATGTGATTTCCTTAAACGCCATGTGTGTCTTCACCTTCGATACTCAAGATCCGTGCCACTAATTAAAGTTGTTATTTATCAATGAAATACAAATTACCCCTGCCTGCTTCCGCCCGAATAAGGGAACAGCACTTTCCGCACGGAAGCGCGTATTTTACAGCCCTAAACACCAGCCTCGCCCAGTGGGTACGGTACACATTCGTGGCCGTTATGCTGCTCGGCGCGCCGCCACTCTTAGCAAAAGAGTTAGCACAAACGTTGGCCAAAGAGTTACCACAAGAATTTTCACAAGAGCAGGCACACGCAGTGGCACCAGCCGAAACCACAGCGGACATAGACATCGCCGCTGAACCGCAACTGGCGGCCAAGCGCGAGCCTGAACCAGTGGCGCAACATTCGTCGACACAGCCACCAGAGAATAAGCCGGAGCATAAGCCCGGATCGGCGGATATGCTGAGTCGCCAATTGATCGCCGCCGCAACTCAGCGACTAACCGAATATGCGGCTTTACAGCGCTGGCAGCCTTATCAGGCCGAGTTCAGCGCTTGGCTGCCTGCGAGTGTTGAGCATTTACCCGTCTGCCAAAAAACCGTGCGCTATGAAGTAGCGCAAGCCGACGCCAAGCCGTGGGGGCGCATTCCCTACTTGTTAACGTGTATTGATGAGTCAGGTTGGACGCTGCGGGGTCGCGTAACGGTTAAGGTGAGTTTGCCGGTGTGGGTGGCGGCTGAGTCGTTAAAGCGCGATCAAGCGTTGAATGTCGATCTGCTACGACTACAAAGTACAAACCTGAGTCAATTGCATCGCGGTTTTATCAGTAGCCCGCAGCCACCCAAACGGCGATTGCTGCGTAACTTGAGCAAGGATCAGCACTTGTACCCGGCTATTTTGGCACCGCTTTGGCTGGTACAAAAAAATGAACAAGTGGTCATAGAAGCGCTCGGCGAAAACTTTGCCGTTAGCACCCAAGGTTTGGCGCTAAGCAACGCCAGTAAAGGCCAGCTGGTGTCGGTGCAAAACCTCGACTCCGGTAAGCGCATACAAGCCCGCGTAGTGGGAAAAAATAAGGTGCAGACGCTGCGATAAGTGCCGAGCTAATCAAAGAGATTAAAAATATATCAGCCACGAAAGCCACGACTCTTATTTACGAGCAGCGCGACTCTGGCTTCCAAGACGATTTTTACCGATAAATAAGTCAATTTCTTGCCCAGCAGATACCCGCTCTTTGTTTGCGATTAGGGTATGACGCTTACCATCAATAATGTGGTGTGCGGCGGCTTTGGCGTGCCAGTGGCTGGTGCTGAGCATCCACTAATCATAGGTCGCCTATTAATAGGGCTGATGATCAATCAGCACTCGGAGCTATTGTGAATATATTAAAGTTTAATTGGATGTGAATAAATGATCCAACATGACGACCCGCTAATACAGCTCGCAAGAGGATGACGTTCGCCGCTAACACCACTAGATGCAGTTTCAGTAGCCTTAGCGCGGCTTGCCATAAGGTTAAACACCCCCACGCATCTAAATTGCACATTATGATTTTTGTGCTTTTTATGTGGCGTGTATTTTTATGTGTTACTTATTATTCAAATGAACGTTAATTTTAATTTTTTATTTTTCCTCCATATGCACTTAAAAGCTATGCAAATATTTATTTGTTGTTTTTAAGTTGCACCAAGCCTAAGTATAGTTAGTGTCAATAGGCAATCTAATAAAAAATACTAATTAACATTAACTTCTGCGGTACAAGCTCAGACTAGTGCAATACTCAGCTACGAATTTCATTCAAGATTGCTCAAGCTGTAAGCAGATGATGATAGTTTTATGTCGGGCATGGCTTAAGAAATAATAAAACAGAACTTTTTGAAGGGTAACTCGGTCGTACAATGCTAGCTTAGTTTATTATGCATCCGCACCATTAAAGACAGAGCTAGCGGATGAGTTTTTTCTGAGCGTTAGGTGAGCTTACTAATTGATCCAAGCTTCAAAAACCTAAGCAATAGATAAAGTCAATAAACTAGGGATTTTATTCTTTATTTTATTGAAAAACGTTCAGTAGGTTGACCTGACTTTAAAGTTTAAGGGAAACCTTGAGCAATTAAAGGAATGGTTGTTTATGAACTTTGATTGGCATTACATGATTGAGCAGATGCCCTTATATAAAAAGGCATTATTATTAACATTGAAAATTGGACTATGGGGAATTCTGCTATCCCTCATTATTGGCTTGGCTTGTAGCATTATTCAGCACTATCGAGTAAAAGTGATAAGGCACATTATAAAATGGTATATTGAAATATCGAGGAACACGCCATTACTTATTCAGTTATTCTTTCTATATTACGGGCTACCTAAGATTGGAATAACTATGGAAGCCGAAACATGTGCAATTGTTGGTCTTGCATTTCTGGGAGGAAGTTATATGTCAGAGGCATTCAGATCAGGAATTGAGGCTGTTCCTATCAGCCAAATTGAATCAGGAAAATCCATTGGTTTAAGTAAAATACAGCTAACTCGTTATATTACCCTACCGCAGGCTGTCTCTTTTAGCATTCCAGCGTTAGGAGCGAACTGTCTTTTCCTATTAAAAGAAACATCAATTTTTAGTGGAATTGCATTATTGGAACTGACGAACACGACAAAATACTTAATAGGTATGTATTACAAGACAAATGAGTCACTTTTGATGCTTGTGATTGGTTACATCATAATTTTGTTACCTATCTCGCTGATTCTAAATTGGTTAGAGAGGAGAGTACGTTATGCTGAATTCGGGAATTAGTGTTCTTTTCGAAGGAGCAAATATACAACGATTATTGGGAGGGTTACTAGTTACAGCTAGAATTTCTGCATTTTCAATTTTAATAGGTTGTTCGTTAGGTGTTGCAATAGGTGCAATTCGCACATCCAAATCAAAAGTAGTTAAAATATCTCTCAGAATTTATTTAGAGTTATTTAGAGTCATACCAATCTTAGTATGGCTATTTGTTTTTTATTACGTTTTCCCTGTGAATTTTAAAATTAACTTAGATGCAGAAACGGTGTCTATTCTTGTCTTCAGTTTATGGGGGGCCGCGGAAATGAGCGATATTGTCCGTGGAGCGTTGATCTCACTGCCAAGACATCAGCTTGAATCTGGAAAAACGATTGGCTTAAACAGCATGCAACTATATTGGTACATTTTAATTCCGCAAGCAATAAAAAGAACTATACCAGGAGCAATCAACTTAGCGACGAGAATGGTTAAAACAACGGCTTTACTGGTGATGATTGGTGTAATAGAGGTGATTAAGGTTTCCCAACAAATAATCGAACACTCAAGCTTGAAAAATCCAACAGCATCTTTTTTTGTGTATGGTTTTATAATTTTATTGTATTTCATTATTTGTTATCCACTATCAAAAATTTCGAAAAAATTGGAAATTAAATGGGAAACCTAGGGGGCTTGTTTAAATGATTGATCAACCTTCATTACTAGAGGTAAATAATTTAGTGAAGAGTTATGGTGATAAGTCAATTTTAAATGACATTACCCTAACAGTTCCAAAAGGAAAAGTAATCGTTATCTTAGGCCCTTCTGGCTGTGGGAAGAGTACACTTTTAAGGTGCTTAAATGGCTTGGAAAATATTCAAGGTGGAAATATTATTTTTGATGGGCAGATTTTATCAGATAAAAAGGTAGATTGGGCAACTGTACGTCAAAAGATAGGTATGGTATTCCAAAGTTATGATCTATTTCCTAATATGACGGTACTTGACAATATACTGTTAGGCCCACTCAAGGTACAAAGAAGAGCTAAAGAAGAAGTTTTAATTCAAGCTAGACAATTACTTGCACGAATTGGCCTATCCGACAGAGAAAATGATTATCCAAGGCAGCTCTCTGGCGGACAAAAACAAAGAATTGCGATCGTTAGGGCCTTGTGTATGAATCCGGAGATTATGTTATTCGACGAAGTAACAGCATCCTTGGATCCAGAGATGGTTCGAGAAGTATTAGAGGTTATTCAACAGCTCGCTGAGCAAGGGATGACGATGATTATTGTTACGCATGAAATGAATTTTGCAAAGTTAGTTGCAGATGAAATTATTTTTTTGGATAAAGGTAAAACATGTGAAACAGGAACACCTGATGAGTTTTTTAACCATCCAAAAACAGAACGTGCGAAACAATTTTTAAACATATTAAAATATTAAGACGGAGTAATGAAAATGAAAAAAACTATATCAATGGCCAGTGTATTTATTTTAACATTGGCTTTAGCTGCATGCGGTGAAAGTACTGCAGGCAATGATATTGTAGAAAAAGAGAAAACTAAATCGACAATTGAAGAAATTAAAGAGCGAGGTAAGTTACGTATCGCCGTATTCAGTGATAAACCACCATTTGGTTATATTGATGAAAATGGCGACAATCAAGGTTATGATATTTTGCTAGGGAAAAGAATTGCAAAGGATTTACTAGGCGATGAATCAAAAGTAGAATTCGTTTTGACTGAAGCGCAAAGTCGTGTTGATGTTCTAAAAGCGGGAAAAGTCGATATTACATTAGCAAACTTCACAGTAACACCAGAAAGAGCTGAGCAAGTAGACTTTGCCAATCCTTACATGAAAGTGTCAATAGGTGTTGTGTCACCTAAAAGTGGTGAAATCACATCAACCGATCAATTAAAAGACAAGAAATTGCTGGTTAACAAAGGAACAACTGCTGAAGCTTATTTTACAAAAAATCATCCTGAAATTGAGCAAGTAAAATACGACCAAAATACAGAAGCATTCGAGTCTTTAAAAGACGGTAGGGGTGCTGCATTAGCACATGATAATACTTTACTTTTTGCTTGGGGAAAAGAAAACCCAGATTTCACTATAGGCATTAAGGAGATTGGAGAACTTGACTTTATTGCTCCAGCTGTAAAAAAAGGAAACAAGGAATTATTAAATTGGTTAAATGATGAATTAGAAAAACTAGGGAAAGAAAACTTCTTCCATGATGCATATGAAAAAACGTTAAAACCAACCTTTGGTGATGATGTAAAAGCGAAGGATATTGTGGTAACGGGTGTTAAGGAAAAGTAATCCATCTAGAACTAACAATGCCAATAGCCTAAGCCCTTACTGACTGGGGCTTTGACAAGATAACCTTAAAAAATAAACGCTGATGAAGACTAAAAAATCTGCATGTTTGCAGGGTTTTTAGTCTTTTTTAATTTCAGTCATTACTGTTTCCCTCATCAAGCTCTGCTATTTATGTTATGGTATTTTTTAGCGATGCGAGAACTTGCCTCACACTGCGCAATAACATTAAAGTAAAGCGCCAAGAGGGTCGTTATACAGTAATAACGCACTGGCCACCCGCATCGCACTCTTGTGCTGCGGGGCTCGCACCGCCAGTCACCAGACAAGATAAATGAAGGCGAACTCATTATGAAAATTACCTCGCAGCCAACGGCAGCGCTCAGCGCGGTGAGCACTAAAACCAGCTCAGACACCTCAAACTTGGCCAGTAAACCCCAGGTTAAAACGGCGGCAGCACCACAAACTCAGCTCAGCGCTGAGCTGGGGTTAGTGCAAGCGGCTAGCCTGCAACTCAATGCCCTGCCCGATGTGGATCTGGATAAAGTAGCGGCCCTGCGCCAAGCCATAGCAGCGGGCGAGTTGCCGCTCGATATGGCGGCGCTTTCTCAAGCCGTGCTTGAATTGCACCGTTCATGAGCAAAGTAGCGCCTACGGCCGGCCAAGCAACCAACCAGCAACAATTACGCCAGCAACAGATCCGCCAACAGTTAATGGCCCTTAAGCAAGGATTGGAGCAAGAAGCCGCCGGTTATGAGGATTTACACCGTTTGTTGCAGGCACAGGCGCGCCTGCTGACCCATCAAGATCATCAAGGCTTATTGGCGCATAACCCGCGCCAATTACAAACAACAGAAGAGTTAGCCGATAAGGCCACGTTGCGTGATGGGTTGCTACAAGAGTTGGGCATGAGCAACCTAGAAGCCTTATGCCAGCGCCTACCTGCCGCTTTAGCGCAAACTTTATTGGCCTGCTGGCAACAAGTACAAACTCAGGCTCGCCAGTGCCGCGCACTCAACGACAGCAATGGCCGCTTATTGGCCAGCCAGAAAGAATGGTTAGAGCAAAGATTGGGCGTCACGCCCAGTGAATACCTTCCTCAAGCGTTCAACGCTCAGCTGTAAGCCTTTAGCAGGGGCGAGAGGGGTGGCGTTTTTATCTGATCGCTTCCAGCTTACGCTTACGGCTCGAATTCAAGCACCATTCCAGTTGTTGCTCCCATTCTTGGCGCTGTTGTTTGTGGCGAGCTTCTTGCTCGCGTTTTAGCTCCAGTAATTCCAAGCCTTTCACCTTGCCGGCTTGTACTTGGCTTAAACGGGTGAGGCGGGCCTGATCCTGCTCAGCTATCTGCACTTGTTGCAGATGCCCCACTAAGACCCGGTCCAGTTGCTGGCGAATATGACCTTGGTTAAGCAGGTTCATGGCCGAGATATGCTGCGGTGGCGCGACCAGTTTCGCCCGCGCCTGTTCTAATGCTAATTGCTGGCGGCGCAATTCGTCGGTTTTAATCTGCAACTTATCTCGTTGGCCAATCAAGCCTTGCAGCTGCTGATATTGCAATTTTATCAAGTGCTTACGCATGCAAGACTCCGCTGAAGTAAAAAACAAAGTAGAGCAAAATCTAACAATATTTTTGCCACGCTTCTTTGTTCCGAGAGTCACAGAAAAACACTGACAAGAGGCTGTTCAAAGGCGAAAAGTGAACAATATTTATAAAATTCAGACCTTACACTCGGAAAACTTTGGTTCTTTTCGCTCTTATCTTTATTTTGCTGTGCGTTCCGTGCTTCTCGTAATACAAAGTGGTGGCAAAAAGTCACTCGTCTTTATTTTTTAGCTGACAGCGTTCGGCTTAAAGCGTATGGCTGCCCGAAGGGCTTCCGGTGACAGCGGCGAGATCGCTCAAGCTTTGTTCAAAGCTCACCGGCTCGTGTTCTGATTGTTGTAAAAACAGCTGTAAGTCTGGGTAGCGGGCGATGGCTTCGTCAGTTTCCGCACTCTTGCCGGACTGAATACCGCCCAGCGGTAACAGTTCACGCACTTGTTGATAGTGACTAAACCAGCGTTTACAGATACCCGCTTGCGCTAAATGCTCAGGGCTGGTCACCTTGCTCATCACGCGGCTAATAGAAGCGCCGATATCGATGGCCGGATAATGGCCTTGCTCGGCCAATTGGCGGCTTAATACCACGTGACCATCGAGAATGGCGCGCGCCGCATCCGCCACCGGATCTTGTTGATCGTCACCTTCCGCTAATACCGTATAAAAGGCGGTTAAGCTGCCCTGTGTTTGCACGCCATTGCCGGCGCGCTCCACCAATTCGGTTAATGCACTGAAAGCAGAGGGTGGATAGCCGCGCGCCACCGGTGGCTCGCCGACCGCGAGACCAATTTCGCGCCGCGCCTGCACAAAGCGGGTGAGCGAGTCCATCAGCAAGAGTACGTCTTTACCTTGGTCGCGAAAATGCTCCGCCACTCTGTGGCAAGCTTGAGCGGCGCGGGCACGCAGCAGCGGGCTTTGATCGGCAGGAGCCGCAATCACCACCGCCTTGGCACGCCCCGCTTCGCCTAAGCAGTCGTCGATAAATTCGCGTACCTCACGCCCCCGCTCACCGATTAAGCCCACCACCACTACGTCCGCTTGGGTGTAGCGCGCCATCATACCGAGCAGCACACTTTTGCCCACACCCGGGCCGGCAAACAGACCTAAACGCTGGCCTTTGCCCGGCGTGAGCAGCGCATTAATGGCGCGCACGCCTACGTCTAGCGGTTCATTCACGCGACGGCGATATAAGGGATTAGGAATGGGCGTGTGCCAAGGCAGCGGCTGGCCATCTGGCAGAGGGCCACCATCCAGTGGGCGTAATAAGCCATCCACGATGCGGCCCAACAGTTGATCAGAGACCTTAAGCTGGGAGCCATTTAAGCAAGGTCGCACCCGAGCGCCAGTAAATAAACCCTGCGCCGTGGTGAGCGGTAATAACAGGGCTTGCTCGCGATCCAGCGCCACCACTTCGGCTTCGAGCTCGCCGCGCTTTGCGCCTTGATCGCTCCCGTCAACGGTTTCGATAAAACAACGCTGGCCCATACCCAGCCGGCAACCTGAGACTTCGAGCAGGCTGCCGGTAACTTTAAGCAGGCGACCATAAATCTGGCCAAAGCCGGATTCTGGCTCCTCAGAAAGAGCTTGGCCCGCCTGTTGTAAGCGCTGCTCAAGTTGGCTCATGGCGTTTGCTTAAGCTCTGGTTTAAATTCTGGTTTAAGCTCTTGCTCGCTTAAGCTCTGACTCACCTTAGCGATACCTTTTTGCAACCGCTCTTCGGTGAGTGCTTCCAGCGTTAAGGTTTCGGTCTCAATTCGGCAATCGCCGGGCGCGAGTTTGGCATCCAAGTGCAAGGCCCAACCACGACATTCGGTGATGCCAATGTCGGCTAAGCGCTGCTTATCCTCAGGGCTAATAAACAGCTGCAGCTCGCTTACGCGGGCGTCAATGCCTTGCAGCGCCTCTTCGACTATGGCCAACACTTGCTGGGGATTCATGGTCAGCTCGGAGCGAATAACGCGGCGCGCCACTTGCTCAACCAGTTGGCAAATATGCTGTTGTTGTTGGTTGAGCGCCGACATGGACAGCTGTTGCCATTGTTGCTCGGCGCTGGCTTGCCAGTGGCGTAATTCGTCGGCCAAACTGCTTTGCAGCTCGCGCAACTGGGCTTGTCCTTGCAGTCGTCCTTGCAGTCGTCCTTGCTCTAAGCCTTCGGTCAACCCTTGCTGGCGGCCTTGTTCAAGGCCTTTTTGAAAGCCAGCTTCGCGGCCTTGCTCTAAGCCTTCTTGAAAACCTTGCTCAAGATTGTGCTGATATTGCTGCTCTTGCAGCTCATCACTGGGCGACTCAGGCGCCCCCTCTTCACCATATAAAGACGGAAAACGATAACGGCGCACGTTGGGAGAAGCCAGACGGCTGGTTGCGGGTCGATCCGCAGTGGGGCGGTGGGCGACGGGGCCATTATGAGAGAATTCAGACTTCATTAACTCACCACCTGTTCTTCATAAAGCTGGAACTCCAGCTCGCCCTGCTCGACCAGCTCGCGCACTAAGGTCATCACCTCAAGGCGGGCATTTTCAACCTTACTTACCGCCACCGCGCCTTGGCGCAGCATATCTTGCTCCATCTGCTGAGCCATGCGCTTGGGCATGGCTTCCAGCATCACGCGGCGCACTTGGCTTTCTGCGCCTTTTAGCGCCAAGCCCAGCACCTCTATCGGCAGCTCTTGCACTATGCGCTGCAAGGTTTCTTCGCTCTGGCGAGCAAGGCTTGTGAAGTCATACATGTTGCGTTCAATTTCACCGGCGGTGTGGGCATTGTGCAACTTCAGCAGTTCCATTAACTGACCACGATTACCCTGATAACGGTTAACAATATCGGCCACTTGGCGCACGCCATCCACCCGCGCACCGGCGTTATGGGCCACAAAATCGAGGCAGCGAGTCAGTGCGGCTTTTAATTCCACCACCACAAACTCGCTGACTTCGCTGAGGTTGGCCACCCGCAATAACAGCTCATCGTGGCTGTCGTTCGGTAGCAGCGACAACACGGCGGCGGCGGAGTCTGCAGGCAAGAAGGCCAAGATCACCGCCTGCATCTGTGGGTGCTCTTGTTGTAAGAAACGCGCCAAGATCTCGGGTTGTACCCATTGCAGACGCTGAATTTCGCGGCGCACTACGTCGCCATACATGGAGTCCAGCAAACCACGGGCAAGTTTATCGCCCAGTGCTAAGTCCAGCGTGCGCTCTAGATATTCGCGAGAGGCGGAATGTATGCCACTTTGCTGACGATAGAGTTCAAAAAATTCCTGTAAGGTGCCGCGCGCCGCATCTGCCGACACGCCGGCCAGTGCCGCCATGGCGCTAGTGACTTTACGCACGTCGTCGCGGTCTAGGCGTTGCAATACTTGAGCCGCCGCCCCTTCGCCCATGCTTAAGAGCACCACGGCGGCTTTTTCAGTTTGCGCTAAGGTAAGGGCGCTGCTTGTGGGCGCCGTAGAGGACTCAGTCATGGTCTTTAATCCAGTGTTTAATAACTTCCGCTACCCGCTCGGTTTCCCGCTCGGCCAATAATTGCAGATGGGTAACTTGCACTTTTAGCTCACTGCCCGGTGGGGGCAATTGCCATTCTTGTTCGTCTTGATCCCAAGGCAATACCGTATGCGGGCCCACTCGCTCCGGCGCTTTCAGTGCCTGAGCCGCACTATCTAACAGCGCGGCCTTGTCGCCAAGGGCGCCGCTCACCGCAACACCCTCGGCCTGCAGTTCACGCAAGGCGGCAGCTTTTTGATTGGTGTTGAGATGGCGAATAAGGGGGCGCACGCCAAAAATTAGCAACGCCAGCACCATGAGCGCGCCTAACAAATAACGGGCATAAGCCTGCCATTCGGGTACTTGCCACCAGGCCAGCTCACTGGCAAATTCGCTGGGCAGTGCTTGTGGGCTAAAATCGAAACTGGTGAGCGAAAACTGATCACCTCGCTCACCGTTAAAGCCCACCGCACCTTGTACCATCTGGCCCATGTTGGTTAATTGCACTTCGGGCCAGCCGCCTTCGGGTGCCATGGCATTGTTGAGCAGCACTGATACGCTTAATTGGCTCACTCGACCCGTTTGATAACGGGTATGCACCACGGAGCGGCCACTTTCATACTGGCGCTGAAATTCGTGTTGCTCACGGTTATTTTTATTGATGGGGGTGTCTTTGTTTGGTTCTCCCTCCGCATTGGCTTGCGGCGGCGTATTGGTCAGGGCGCCGGGAATACCTATCCCTAAGTTGTCGCTGCTGTTGCGCTCACTGCCTGTTTCACGCAGCAAGGTCGGGGTTTGATCTAGGCTTTCGCGTGTTTCTTCCACCGCATTAAAGTCCAGCTCGGCGGTGACCTGCACCCGAAAGTTATTGGCGCCTAAAATGGGATACAGCATGTCTTTAGCCCGTTGAGCTAATTGCTGCTCAAGCTGGCGGCCATATTCAACTTGGCGTTGGCTGAGGCCTTTGCTCATGCCGCTACTGGATAATTGATCGCTGAGTAATTGGCCGTTTTGGTCGATGACGGAGACCTTGTCATTGGTCATGCCGGGCACGCTGCCGGCCACCAAGTTCACTATGCCTTCCACTTGAGCCAAGTCAGGATCATGGCCCATCGCCACTTCTAACATCACAGACGCGGTCGGGGTTTGCTCGGCGCGGCCAATAAATAAGGTGCGCTCTGGCATGGCCAAATGCACCCGCGCTTGGCGCACCCAGTTCAACGCCATTATGGTGCGCGCCAGCTCGCCTTCTAATGCATGGCGATAGCGGCGGGTTTCCATAAACTGACTGGTGCCCATGCCGGTATTTAGGCTTAAATCTTCTAAGCCAGACGGCAGCTGGGCCTTAACGCCGCGGGCTGCCATCATCATACGCACCGCGCCTAACTGCTCTTGCTCCACCAAGATTTGACCGCTGTGGGGGTCTAAGCGAAAGGCCACTTCACCCTGCTCCAATGCCGCCACTATTTGACCTTGGTCATACACTTCTTGCTTGCCATATAAAGGCACATAGCTGCGCCCGCTCTGCCACAAAAGATTAACCACTACTAGGGCGATCACCACCGCTAAGCTGCTCAGCACTATTACTTGCTTATGGTGTGCCGACAAACGCTGCCAACGTGCTTTGCTCTGATTTAAGCCTGCACGCAGCGGCAAACTTGCCGTACTTATTCCATTTACTTCAGCCATCTTGTTTACTTCAGCCATCTGGGTTCCTTACAGCGGCATGCGCATTATGTCATCGAAGGCACTGGCTAACTTATTACGCACCTGTACTAATGCGGAAAAACTTAAACCGGCTTTTTGACTGGCCAACATGGCGCCCACTAAATCGTCACTGGCACCGGTTTCTACCGCCGCCATTAAATTTGAGGCCTGCACCTGCTCGCTGTTAATACTTTGCACCGTGCTTTTCATTAACTCGCCAAACGAGCCTTGATCGGCGGCGGGCGCTATGTCGCCGCTGCTGGCTTGATGTTGCATTTGGTCTAGTTTGACCAACATGGCCTGTTGTTGATGTGCGATAGAGGCGGTCATATTAGTTTCCTATTACTCGGTCGATGTCGATACCCTGCTCGCGCATGGTCGCTAGTTTGTAACGCAAGGCGCGGGTAGTGACGCCTAGCGCTTCGGCGGTGCGGGTTCTGTGGCCTTGATGTTGCTGTAAAATGTGCAACACATAATCAAATTCGGCGCGCTGGCGGCTGGCTTGCAAACCTTGGCCTGCTGGCATTTGGGTTGGCATGGGGGCGGCATTGGCCGTGTGACCCACTCCGGTAGGGGGAGTAGCTGTATGTGTTGCAGCAGTATGAGCAGGCACCAAAGGCGTGGCCACCACACAGGACTCGGTTTGCGGCAGCATAAGATCGACCACATCGATAATGGCGCCACGGGCTAAGATCAGGGCTCGCTGAATGACGTTTTCTAACTCGCGAATATTACCCGGCCAAGCATAGGCCAGCAGGCTGCGCTCAGCCTGAGCGCTAAGGTGGAACTGCTCGCCTTGGCCATAGCGCGTTAAAAAATGCTGCGCCAGCGGCAAGATATCTTCTAACCGCTCACGCAGTGGTGGCCAGTTTAAGGGCAATACATCGAGGCGATAAAACAAATCTTCACGAAACTCACCGGCATTAACGGCTTCACGCAGGTCTTTATTGCAGGCCGCGACGATACGCACGTTTAACGCCACTTTTTGGTGGCTGCCTAAGCGCTCCACTTCTTTTTCTTGCAACACCCGCAACAGCTTAGCTTGCAAGTTCAGCGGCATGTCGGCGATTTCGTCGAGCAATAAGGTGCCGCCGTTAGCCAACTCAAACTTGCCGGGCTGGCTTTGGCTAGCACCAGTAAAGGCGCCCTTGTTGTAACCAAAGAGCACGGCTTCCAACATACTTTCTGGAATGGCCGCGCAGTTAACTGCCACAAACGGCCCCTTTACGCGGTCTGAAACCTGATGAATATATTGCGCTAAGCACTCTTTGCCGGTGCCTGACTCGCCGCCAATTAATACCGCCGCATTGGTTTGTGCAGCGCGGTACGCCAGTTGCAGCACTTGCAAGCCGGCGCGCGAGCGCACCACCATGTTGCCGGTACTTTGGGTGAGCGCCAGACTTTGGCCTAAGATGCGCAGCAATTGGCGGGGTTGATAAGGCTTAAGCACGTAATCACAGGCACCGGCACGCAGCGCCTCACTGGTGAGGGCACTTTCACCGTGATCCACTATCGCCATCACCACCGCCTTAGGGAAGCGAGTAGTCGCATAACGAATTTGTTCAAGAAACGACGAGCCGAGGTCGCTATCTATTAAAATAACGCGAGGCAAGCCGTGCTCGGGAGCGGTGAACGTGGCCATTTGTTTGAGCTGATAACCCGCACCCAATAAGGCGCCATAACAAAGATCCGATACGCCATCACGAGATATCAACCACAGCTGGGGAGACTGGGGATCAGTTTTCATAATGCTTGTTCCACTTGAAGTAACGTTATGGTGACCCGTCGATTCTGATAACGCCCAGCTGGGGTGTTGTTATCGCTTACGGACGAAGCTTGACCGTGGGCATGCATGTCCATCGGCAATACGGGAAGGGTGCGACGCAGTTGGTTGGCCACTTGCAGGGCGCGGTTTTGCGACACACGTAAATTGAGCTCAGCCCCCCCTCTGTTATCTGTGTAGGCGTCAATCTGTAATCGGTTAACCTGCGGCTGTTGGCTGACCTGCTTGGCCAATTGGTTTAGTTGCTGAGCTTGGTTTTGGGTGAGGTGTTTGGCGCCGGTTTGAAAATGCAGTGTGAACTGAGTGCCGTCCGCCGAGCGCTCAATGCCTGTTTCGCCACGGCACAACCGAAAGTCTTGATAAGGCTGCTGAAGATAGACGCTGGGCAGCACTAATTGGCGGCCATCGCCAAGCTCAGTCACGTCTAGCCAACGGCCTGTCACTAACGCATTAAGTGCCGCATCTGCTGCGCCATTAAAGCGCAATACCTGTTGTTGCCACGCTCCTTGGGCTAAACGTGCGGTTTCGACGCCTCGCCACGGCGCGCTACGTGAATTCAACACCGCTTGGCCAACTTGGTTGCTGGCTGTTAGCCACTTAAGCTCAAAGGCCAAGCTGCCCCCTTGGGCGCTACTAAAGCGTGCTAGGGCTAACTCAGCCACCTGATGCTCAAGCACACATAGATTTTGCGCTTGGTGGAACTGCCACTTAGCTTCATCGATAGCGGTCATGGTCGTCGCGCATACCTGCGCGCTGACCAATAACATCCCTATCGCAAAGCTTGCGCGGAATTTTGTAAACAACATCAAGATTCAACTTAATTTTTAAAATCGGCAAAACGATGCCGACTCGGCTCAAGGCCAAGCAATTTGGGTAACGCTGAGAAAGGATGTACAGGTGGCGTAAGCCGAAGGGATTACCTGCTTTGGCGGCCCCGCTGTCGTAGGATTATTTATCCCTTAGACCGGAAGCTTTGCGTCCTGAATTTTCACTCAGTTTGCCCTTGTCATCAGCAACAGTATTTTGGTGCGACAGTATTTGACTAAAAAAAACGCTCTATTTTCAACTATAAACATACATTTACAGTGGTTATTCGCTTAAACGTTTAAATAACCACCATAAACCCCTGTTTTCTTAACATAAAGCACTTGCGAATCTGTATGAATAGCTCCAAGTGAACACCAATTTTTTTTGGGTGCCGTTCCGTAACCTAACCCAGCGTCCCCACCACATCGATTTGAATATGCTCGGGGATTTCATTGTACGACAGCACTTTTAAGCCCTTAGCAAACACGGCGCCGTAGCGAGCCAATAAGGGCCTTAATTGCGGCATCACCAACAGCACAGCCGGTAAACCCTGCTCCTGTAAATTCTCCACCACAGACGGCATTTTTTGCTGTAATTGTGACAAGAGCGTCGGCTCAACGGGGAAGCTGTCAATACTGGTTTTCGGGTTTTGCTGCTGAGCTTGGTTTAAGGCGTTGAGCAGTGTTTGCTCTAAAGTATCCACCAACGTAAAGGCGCTAAGCACACCGCGCTCACCCATAATTTGGCGCACTATCACGCGCTTCAGTGCACAGCGCACATCCGCCGCCAGCAATACAGGGTCTTGAGTAATTTCCGCGCCCTCGACCAAGGCGGTGGCTATGGTTTGCACATCCGACAAGCTGATTTGTTCTTTCAGTAAGTAGCGATAAATTTTCAGCTGCAACACGCTCGGCACGGCACCACTCAAGGCTTCGGCAAGCTTAGGGGCTTGACTGTGTAAGCGCTCGCTAAGCTGAGACACATCATCCAGCACCAGCAGTTCGGCCAAGTGCTCACGCATTAATTTACTGACATGGGTGGCCATCACAGTAGCCGCATCCACCACCGCATAGCCGAGGTTGAGTGCCTTAGGTTTGTTGGTGGTGGCAATCCACACCGCCGGCATGCCATAGGCGGGATCTTGGGTCAATTCACCGTCAATCACGCCATACGTTTGGCCTTTATTGATGGCCAGCATGCGCTCGCTGTCGGCTTGGCCCGAGGCCATCACTACGCCGGCGAGCTTCACCCGATATTCTTGGGGCGCCAGCTGTAAATTATCGCGCACTCGCACCTCGGGCAGTAAGAAGCCCGCTTGCTCCGACAAGCTCTTGCGCACCCCACGAATGCGCCCTAATAACGGAGCGCCTTGCGCATCGTCCACCAAGCTCACCAAGCGATAACCCAGCTCTACCGTTAGCAAGTCCACATAGGGTAAGTCTTGCCAGCTGAGAGTGGATTCTGCTGCCTTATCTTCGGCCAGCAGCAGTTCAGCTTGTTCAAGCGCGGTGTCTGGCGTGCCCTCGGCGGGCTTGAGTCGCCAGGCTACATAGCCTAATACCGCGGCAAATAATAAGAACACCAAGGTCGGCATGCCAGGCACGAGACCTAGGATCAGCATCACGGCCGCGCTGGTATAAACAACGCGTGGCGAGGCCAATAATTGCTGGCCCACTAGCGTCGACATGTCATTGGCGTCGTTTACGCGAGTCACGATAATGGCGGCGGCGGTGGCCAACAACAAGGAAGGAATTTGCGCGACTAAACCATCACCGATAGTCAGCAAGGCATAGAGCTGAAAGGCTTCACCGGCACTTAAGTCATATTGGAATATACCAATACTAAAACCGCCGACCAAGTTGATAAACAGGATCAACAGGCCGGCAATAGCGTCACCGCGTACAAACTTAGAGGCACCGTCCATGGAGCCATAAAAGTCGGCTTCGCTGGCCACTTCTTGGCGGCGCACCCGCGCTTGCTCTTGAGTTAAGGCGCCGGCATTTAAGTCCGCATCAATGGCCATTTGCTTGCCGGGCAGTGCATCCAGCGTAAAGCGTGCACCCACTTCAGAGATGCGTTCGCCGCCTTTGGTGATCACCACGAAGTTGATGATCATCAAGATCACAAACACCACCATGCCCACCACATAGTTGCCGCCGATCACCACCTCACCGAACGACTCTATTACTTTACCCGCGGCACCTGGGCCTTCATGGCCGTGCAATAACACCACTCGCGTAGAGGCGACGTTCAGCGTTAAGCGCAACAAGGTGGCAACCAGCAAGACAGTCGGGAACACCGAGAAATCCAACGGGCGGCGAGCCGATACGGCCACCAGCAGCACTAAGATCGCCAACACTATATTGAAGGTAAACAGGCCATCGAGCAGCCAAGGTGGCAGCGGCAAGATAACCATGGCCAGCACCGCTAGCAGCAGCAGCGGCACCGCTAGATAAGGTCGGCTAAGGCTTTTAAAATTCACTGTGAACCTCATTCATGTTGGTATTTTTTAGGAATAGTAAATTCGGGCAAGTCGCCTGGCGCGCGGCCTCGGCCATCGCGATGCGCTCTTAGTTGCAAGACGTAGGTCAGCACATAAGCCACGGCGCTGTAGAGGCCCGCCGGCACTTGCTGGTCGACCCGAGTCGAATAATAAATAGCACGGGTGAGCGCGGGTAAGGTGATCACCTCGCAGCCGTGTTTATAGCCCAAGTCACGAATACGCAGCGCCAAAGCATCACAGCCCTTGGCCACCACAAACGGCGCCTCGGCACGGTTGGCATCGTATTTAATGGCCACCGCATAGTGGGTTGGATTGAGGATGATCACGTCCGCCTCGGGCACGCGCTGCTCGATACGGCTTTGAGCCATTTGAAATTGAATTTGGCGAATGCGCTGTTTGATCTCGGGGCGGCCTTCGCTATTTTTGTGCTCTTCTTTCACTTCTTGCTTGGTCATCTTTAGCTTTTGCAGCATGGACCAACGCTGAAACGGCACATCGATGGCCGCCACCAAGGCCAAAACGCCGGCCAACACCAAAATCGCCAACACCAACATACCTAAGCCTTGGCTAAAGCCGATATACAAAGGTTGGCGGCCCAAGAACACCAAGCGCTCCCATTGGCTGTTTAAGATGCCGGCCAGCGCACCGCCCAGCAAACCGACTTTTAGCATGGATTTAAGCAGCTCGACCAAGGTCTGCTTGGAGAACATGCGCTTTAAGCCGGACAAGGGATTTAGGCGCGAGGCCTTAAACTGCAGGTTATCAAGCGACAAAATAAGCCCGCCCGGCAGCAAGCCAGAGGCCAGCAACAAGAGCGACAGCGTTAAAAATAACGGCATTAAGGCCCACATGGCCGCCAGCAAGGATTGCTCTAAATAGCGCAGCATTAATTCTGGCTCGCGGGTGGCTTCGACCGGCAGTTCCATATTTAAGATAAAAATTTCTTTAAAAAACTGACTCAGTGCGCTTACCTGCCACCAAATCATCATGCCGCCCAGCAGCAAGAGCACGGCGCTGTTAAGATCCTTAGAACGGGCAATTTGCCCCTCGCGTCTAGCCTTGCGCTTCTTCTGCTCGGTAGGTTGTTCGCTCTTATCTTGGGCGCTGCTTTGCTCAGCCATAGTTACTGTTTAACCATAGTTATTGTTCAGCCATAGTTACTGGATCCAGTCGCGCATAAGCGTAAACACGTCTTGGCTAAATTCCAGATAACGGCCAGGAATATTGGCCAGCATCAATAACAAGGACACCAAGCCCAGCAACATGGTCATGGGAAAACCCAAGGCAAAAATATTTAATGAGGGCGCGCTGCGGTTCATCACACCGAAAGTAATGTTCACCAACAACATGGCGATCACCGCCGGCAGCGCCAGCAATAAAGCGGCGCCAAACATCCAAGCAAACAGCTGAATAAAAACATTAAAGTCCAGCTGATACAGGCTGTGGCCCGCGGGCCAAGTGCGAAAGCTTTCCACGATAATATCGAGCGCCAGCAGATGGCCATTCCAAGATAAAAACAGCATGGCCACGAATATCCACAACAGCTGGCTCAATAAGGGGGCCGAACCGCCGTTCACCGGATCGTTCATCACCGCCATCGACAAGCCCATTTGCATAGACAAAATTTGCCCCGCCATGGTGACGGTAGTGAACAGCATTTGCAGCATTAGCGCCAAGAAAGCGCCAAACAAAACTTGCTCCAGAGACAGCACGGCGCTGGTCAGCGAAAACGGATCCACCGCCGGCCCTTGAGGCAAGATCGGCATCAACATTAAGCTCAACATAAAGGCAAACAGTAGCCGAATTTGTGGCTGCAGGTAGCCATCGCCAAACAAGGGCAGTACCCAAAAAAACGCCGCCAGCCGGCAAAATGGCCACCACCCTTTGCCGATCCACGCCATTAATTCAGGCGCTGTGATGCTGCCAAGTACCGTCAACCTAGGCTGCCGGGAATGATCAAAAACAGTTGGTCGAACAGCTCTGTGAGGGTGCGGATCAGCCAGTGGCCGGCAAAAATCAGCATCAGCAAAGTCACCAGTAAGCGCGGGAAGAAGCTTAAGGTTTGCTCTTGAATTTGGGTGGCCGATTGAATAATGCTCACCACTAACCCCACCAACATGCCGGGCACGATCAGTACGCTGACCATCACTATGATGGTCAGCACCGCATTGCCGATAAAATCTACGCTTTGCTCTGGGCTCACCTAGCCTCCAAAACTGCGCGCAAGTGTGCCAACCGTCATGCCCCAGCCATCCACCAACACGAAGATCATCAGCTTAAAGGGTAAGGAGATAACCAAGGGCGAGAGCATCATCATACCCATGGCCATCAGCACGCTGGCCACCACCAAGTCGATCACTAAGAAGGGAATAAACAGCATGAAGCCAATTTGAAAGGCAGTTTTTAGCTCACTCAACACAAACGAAGGGATCAAGATATCGAATGGCACATTTTCTGGCGCCATTGTGGTGTCTTCTTGGGCGATGTTTAAGATTTGCTCCAGATCCGTTTCGCGGGTTTGGCTGAGCATAAATTTTTGCAGCGGTGCCTTGGCGGTAAGCAAGGCTTGCTCTAGGCCTATTTCGTTTTGATCGTAGGGCACAAAGGCATTGTGATAAATGTCTTGCCAGACGGGGCGCATGATCAACATGGTCAGCGCCAAGGCGATACCAATTAATACTCGGTTGGGCGGGCTTTGCTGTAAGCCAAGCGCCTGGCGCAACACCGCCAACACCACGATAATACGCGTAAAACTGGTCAGCATCAGCAAGAACGAGGGCAGCATGCCGAGCGCCGTCATCAGCAGCAAAATTTGCAACTTAACGCTGTATTCGCTTTCGCCGTCGGGCCCTAATACCGACAACAAGGGAATGTCCGCCCAAGCAAAATTAGGCATTAATAGCCCTAATCCCAACAAGACCAAAAGTTGACTGTGAATACTAGGCTTCATCGACCGTGTCTTTACTCGTCGCTTGATTAAACACTCGCGTTAAGCGCACACCGTAGCGGCCGTTGGCCAACACCACTTCGCCTTGAGCGAGCAAGGTGCCGTTTACTCTGACATCCAGCGGCTCGCCGGCCATTTTATCCAATTCAATCACGGCGCCCTCACCGGCTTGCATCAGCTCGCCTAGACTAATTTCGGCACTGGCCACTTCGAGCGAGACGCGCACCGGCAGCTGCTGAAAATAATCCAAGCCTCGACCGCTGGTTTGATTTGATTCGCTATCTTCAGGCTCAACGGCCACTTCTTGAAACAGGCTATCTAGGCCTTCGCCCAACAACAGGCTGCTGTCTATGTCTTGTTCGGCCATGCATTACCTCATAAAAATACTTAAGCAAAAAAGTTAAGCAAAAAATCTAAACGAAAAAGTTATTCGACCTGTTTATTCGACAAAGCCGTGGCTGGCGAACACCAATCTGCCTTGCAACTCAGCCACGTGGCCCTTTAACACAGGTTGCTGGCCCACGCGGGCGCGGGTTTCTTGTAACAAGTGAATCGGCAAAATATCGCCCACTGCTAGCTCGGCTAACTGGCCTAATGGCAAATCGAACTCCGCCAGCGGCACAGTTAAGCGGGTGCTTAATTGCGGCAAACGCGCCTTTAAGGCCTCATTTAACGCCTGCGCCAGCGCCGCACTTACCACTGGTGACACCGACGCTGGCGCCGGCAGTTTCACTAGCACCGGCATGGCTAACTGCCAATTTAAGCTGTGCTCGCCACAACTTAAATTAAAGGACAGCCAAGTCACGGTCGTTAAGTTGGGAAGTGCTTGTGCGAGTAGCACCCGGCGGCTAGCCGAATCTGTGCTCTGATCTGTGCTCAGAGAACTCACGGCTGTGCTTACGCCACCACTGACGCTAGGGCTAAGCAAAAGCTGTGCCAGCAGCTCATTGGCCAATAGGCTCAGTAAATTTGCTCCTAAGCGACGCTCGGTTTCTGACAATGTGCGTGATGCCTGGGGACGCGCCGGATTAGGCTCGCCACCAAAGGACATTTCGGCTAACTGATACAAACTGTCCTGTTCGATAAACAGCCACGCCAAGGGCTGCTTGTCTGTTAACGGAGAGCCGGTTAACTGATTGTCCGCTAAGTGATGACCTTCCATCACAAAGCACAGGCGCCCTTCCGCTGGCGTGTTTGATTCAACTAACTCGCAACTTAACGTTAATTCGGCGCGGTAAAACATAGACTCAAGGCGCGCCTGCCAGTTGCGCAGATTGGTTTCTAAACTCGCCGCCACTTGTTGCTCTTGGCGCAATAGCAGGTCTTCCTGCTGAAAAAAGTCATAACGAGGAAACTCAATTTCCGCCCCCACCGGATGCACTTTTCCGCTTAAAGGACCCATGGCCCGCTGCGGTTGCTTATTTACTGCCACCCGTTACCTCTCCGCTAGGGATTAACCTAAAAATTCGTTATCAATAAAACGCAACTGAGGCAGCTTACTGCAAATTACGTGCCGATTTGTAAAGAGCCGCTAAAGGTAGGTACGGCAGGCGATGATGGGCTTTTAAAGCTTAATGTTGAATGGAAGACCGAGGTAAGCGCTCAGCGTAGCAGCCAGTTTGTTACACAAACCTAAAAAACGCGGCTAAGCCCCCTTTGCTTAAAAGACGGCCGCCTGCAAAAGACATATGACTGGCTGAGCGCTGATTTTAATTAAACATTCATCATGCACATTCAACATTGCCTTAAAGCGCGGTTATGATGGGCACAGATAAATAATGCTAAGGGGCAGATGATGTTAGAGGTGTTTTGGCAGTTTTTTAAATTAGGCTGGATAAGCTTTGGCGGGCCGGCGGCCCACATTGGCTATTTTCAGCGCCATTTCGTGCACAAGTTGGGTTGGATGCCCCAAGACAGATTCGCGTCTACCTTAGCCTTATGCCAGTTTTTGCCGGGACCTGCCTCTAGCCAATTAGGCTTTGCGCTGGGGTATCAACGTGCAGGTCTATTTGGCGCCATCGCCGCCTTTATTGGCTTCACCCTGCCCTCCTTTTTACTGATGCTGGGCTTGGCGCTCGCCGGCAATACGTGGGCGAATCAACCGGCGACCTTGGCTATCGTCACCGGCCTTAAGCTGTTTGCACTGGTGGTTGTGGCCGATGCCGTATTGACCATGGCCAAGCAATTTTGCCGCCAACAAAGCACGCTGGTGATAGCCGTGCTGAGTGCGGCCTTATTATGGCTGGTGCCGAGCTTTAGCACCCAGTTGGTGGTGTTAGTGGCCGCCGCCTTAGTGGGCGCTTGGTTGTTGAAAGTCGAAGCCACAGCACCGACTCAGCCGCTGGGCATCAACTGGCCTTTTATGGTGGTATTTTTTGGCTTGTTATTGCTGATGCCGTTATTGAGCCTCACCGATACCGCCGCTATTTTTGCCGATTTCTACCGCGCCGGCAGCCTAGTGTTTGGGGGTGGCCATGTAGTGCTACCGCTGTTGCAAGACACCTTATCTGAGTCTTTATCGACCAATACTTTTCTCACCGGTTACGGTGCCGCCCAAGCTATGCCCGGCCCCATGTTCAGTTTGGCCAGTTTCTTAGGTGCCGAGTTGCACCCAAGCGCGCCCGTACTCGGCGCCTTGGCGGCGACCTTTGGGATCTTCTTACCGGGTTTTTTACTGGTGTTAGCCTTACAAAACAGCTGGCATGGCTTGGCGGCACGGCCATTAATGGCGGGCGCCGCCCGCGGCATTAACGCCGCCGTGGTGGGATTGTTACTTTCTGCCTTATATCAGCCAGTGTTTATCAGCAGTGTCACTGGCGCGCCAGCGTTGGCCGCAGCCGCAGTGGGCTTGTTAGCCCTGCGCACCTTGCGTTGTCCGATATGGATACTGATCCCGCTCTTTATGCTGTTGGGATTTTGGCTGTAGTTTTCGACAACTTATGTCCCGAAAAATCGGACAAAGAGCACTGTTCTGCCGACTCGCCGTAAATACATCCCTGTAGGCTCAGCCACGTCGTCCATGACGTGGATGGTCGGCAGAGCAGTCACCCTTTATCCTCTAGCGGGCTAACGAATGACCTTAGGTGCCCCAGTAATTAGAGCATGAAAAGAGACAGCAGGGATGATCGGAGCCGGCCGTTAAATGCCAAGGATGGCATTTTCCGAGCGTCACAGGGATGTAGTTTAGCGTGCCGGTGGAGGCAGCCCTGCTGCCTCTGTGCACTCATAATTTAATTACAAGCTGACTGGCTTAAAGCGCTTCAATCGTAAGGCGTTAGTCACCACAAATACACTCGACAGCGCCATGGCCGCGGCGGCCAGCATAGGCGAGAGCAAGATACCAAACGCCGGATATAACACGCCGGCCGCCACCGGTATTAAACAGGCGTTATAGGCGAAGGCCCAGAATAAGTTTTGGCGAATATTGCGTAAGGTGGCATGACTAATGGCCAGGGCATTGGGCACGGCGCGTAAGTCGCCCCCCATCAGCACCACGGCGGCGGCTTCTATGGCAATGTCGGTGCCGGTACCTATGGCCAAGCCCACATCCGCTTCGGCCAAAGCCGGTGCATCGTTAATGCCGTCCCC
>JAHLFI010000034.1 GCA_018883865.1 Candidatus Oceanisphaera merdipullorum | reverse complement strand
AATTCGTGATGGGATGTAGGTCTCTAACTGATCGCTGGCAGCCTAAGGCTTGTCTCTTAGTCACGTCTTTTTGTTGTACTTAATGGCGATATCAGGCAAAGCGCACCGCTCCTCCGACTCGCCGTAAACCCATCCATGGGGGCTCAAGCCCCGCCATCCTTGGCGCGGATGGTCGGCTGAGCCGATGCCCTCTACCTTCCCCCTTGGCTCAAAGCGAGCTGTTGGTACTCTCTGCTGGCTCAATATCACCGGAAGAGGCCGTGGGCATTGTCGGAGTCAACCGTCAAATGCCATGGACGGCATTTGCCGAGCGTCGCATGGAGGCAGTTGACGGAGGCAAACCACGGCATCTTCGTGCTTTACTGACTTGTGACTAAGAGACAGGCGTATGGCTGACAGCTCATCAAAAACAAAGGGGGCCTAAGCCCCCTTTTATTTTTTGTGACGCTTACTTCTTCAGGCTGTTCAGTGCCTTAATACGGCTTGGCAAAGAGTACAGACGGATGAAACCTTCGGCGTGGCTCTGGTTGTACACTTCGTCTTCACCGAAAGTAGCGAACTCTTCTGAGTACAAGCTGTTTGGTGATGACTTCTGAATGGCAGTTACCTGACCTTTGTACATCTTCAGCACAACTTCACCGGATACGTCTTCGGCAATGGCGTCAGCAGAAGCTAACAGCGCCTTGCACAAAGGCGTGAACCAACGGCCGTCATAAACCAGATGCGAGAACTCGGCACCTACTTTTTCACGCCAAGCGCGAGTCGGCTTGTCTAATACCAGCTCTTCAATGGCGCGCAGCGCGGCCATCAGCACGGTACCGCCTGGAGTTTCGTAACAACCGCGAGACTTCATGCCTACCAAACGGTTTTCTACTATGTCTACGCGGCCAACGCCATGCTTAGCCGCGCGATTGTTCAGCTCAACCAAAAGATTGTATGGGCTCATTGCTTTACCATCGAGAGCCACAACACGGCCTTTTTCAATGGTCAAAGACAAGGTTTCCGCTTTGTCTGGGGCTTGCTCTGGGGACACAGTCCAGGTCCACGCCTGCTCAGAAGGCTCGTTCCAAGTGCTTTCTAACTCGCCACCTTCGGTAGAGATGTGGAAAGCGTTGGCATCACGTGAATAGATTTTGGTGGCGCTGGCAGTCGTCTTGATATTGCGCTCAGCCAAGTAATCCAACAGGTCTTCGCGGCTACGCATGTCCCAGATACGCCAAGGAGCGATAATGGCCAGCTGAGGAGCTAATGCGGCAACTGCACCTTCAAAACGTACTTGGTCGTTACCTTTACCGGTGCAACCGTGAGCGATGGCGTCGGCGCCTTCGGCCAGTGCCGCTTCGGCCATGGCTTTAGCGATAATTGGGCGCGCCATAGAGGTACCTAACAGGTAAGTACCTTCATAGGTAGCACCGGTTTTTAAGGTCGGGTACACGTAGTCGTTAACGAACTCGTCTTTCAGATCCGCCACTATGCACTTCACCGCACCAGACGCCAGCGCCTTGGCTTCAATGCCTTCCAGCTCGTCGGCGCCTTGGCCTACGTCACCCACGAAGGCGATGATTTCACAACCTACGTAGTTTTCTTTCAACCATGGAATAATGGCAGAAGTATCTAAACCGCCTGAGTAGGCCAGCAGAATTTTTTTGAATTGGCTCATTAGTGCATATCCCTGTTAATCAATGTCAGCAGCACGGCGTTTTGCACATGCATGCGATTTTCAGCTTGGTCGAGAATAAAGGAACACGGACCGTCCATTACCTCAGAGGTTATTTCCAATTCCCGGTGCGCAGGCTGGCAATGCAATACCTGCTTGGCACCAGTTTTGTCGAGCATGGCTTGATTGATCTGATATGGCATAAAGACGGTGGTCACTTGCTCTAATGGCGTGTTATCGCCCATAGACACCCAAGTATCCGTGTACAGCACGTCGATATCGGTCAGCTCATCCAAACTCTCGGCAACCTGCACCTTGCCGCCACTGATGGCGGCCAGCGCTTCGGCTTCTTTTAATATCTGGGCATCCACGTTGCGGCCACGGGGGCAAACCGAACTGACGGTCGCACCTAAAATAGCACCGGCCAGCAACAGTGAGTTAGTGACGTTGTTACCATCACCCAGATAAACCAAATGCACCTTGCTCAGATCTTCGTGATGTTCGGCAATGGTCATAAAATCTGCCAGCGCCTGACACGGATGATACAGGTTACACAGCGAATTGATCACTGGAACTTTTGCATATTTTGCCATTTCGACCAGCGTTTGGTGATCGTAAACGCGCGCCACTATGGCTTGGCACCAACGCGACAAGTTAGCAGCAAAGTCTTGTACGGTTTCACGGCTACCCATGGCGCCATTTTGGCTGTCTAAATACACTGCATGGCCGCCCAAGCGGTTAATACCGATATCTAGCGTAACGCGGGTACGCAGTGACGGTTTCTCAAACAGCGTAACCACGCTCTTGCCTTTTAGCGCATCTGCATACTTGGCCGGATTGGCTTTCAAGTCTTTAGCCAGCGCCAAAATGTCTTGTATTTGCTGCTTACTGTAATCTTTTAGGCTTAATAAATGCTGCATCTTCTTTCCTCAGTTTGAGATTGGTCCTTAATGTGAAATCCGGGTGCCAAACTCGGATTCCCCTGCCAGCAGCGACAATAATTGTTCAGGGTTGCGCCAGCTGCCCACGGCAACCGGCTTACCCAGTTTTTGAGTGGCTTGCAGGGCCGCTTTTACTTTCACAGCCATGCCATCTTTGATCACCCCTTGTTGCATCAGCTCCAAGGCGCGGCTCTCGGTCAGGCTATTAATCAACTGCCGTTCGCCGTCGAGGATGCCACTCACATCCGACAGCATGACTAAATCTGCATCCAGCACTTCGGCAATGGCGGTAGCGGCCTGATCCGCATTCACATTCATCAAGTGGCCATCAGCCGTAATGCCAATCGAGCTGATCACCGGCATAAAGCCGGCGTTTAACAGCGTGCTAATTAAACGAGCATCACCGCCATCGACCTTACCCACAGATCCCAGCTCAGGATCCAGCTGACTAACGCGGCATAAACCGCCATCGCCTAAACACAAACCAACACTGTTAATGCCGTGGGCCAGCGCTTGCGCCAACAGCAACTTATTAGCGGTGCCCGCCAAGGCGCCGGCAATCACCGGAATATGCTCCAATGGCGTCACGCGCAGACCATCTTTCTTGGTAGACGTCAGGCCCATGGCAGCCAGCTGGTTATCCACCAAGACGCCACCGCCGTGCACTAATACCAGCGGGCGCTTTACCTCATTAATAAAGGTATTGAGCGTGGCGAACAGTGCGGCCAGCGCATCGTTACTTTCTAGTAAGGTGCCGCCCAACTTAATGATTAACGGTGTGGTTTGCTTAGTCATCCCTAATTACTCCTGCACCAGGCCCGCCAGCGGCGAGAAACCTTGGTGAATATTAATACATTGAATCGCTTGGCTCGCCGCACCTTTTAACAAGTTATCGATGGCCGATACCACTATTAGTTGCTTGCCGTCACGGGCCCAGTGCAGATCACAAAACGGCGTGCCTGCCACATCATTAATTTGTGGCCATTGACCGGTTAAACGCACGATTTTCTGACCGTCGTACGCCTTATGATAAGCGCTCGCGATTTGCTCGTCGGTCACGCCGTCTTTTAGCTCCACATAAATAGTGGCCAAGATGCCGCGGATAAAGTTACCCAAATGCGGCTGAAACAGCACAGGGTTATCTAAGTGATGGCTGATCTCAGGCTGATGGCGATGATTCAATACGCCATAGGGTTTAAAACTCACTTCGCAAAAGCTATTAGCCATGCTGGCTTTACGACCGGCGCCACTCACACCACTCACGGCACTGATAATCGGTCTGCTGTCGGCGGCAATTAAGTCATTTACTTGCAAAGGTTTAAGCGCGGAGAGAGACGCGGTTGGGTAACAGCCTGGCACGGCAATCAATTGTGCTGCTTTAATCGCATCTTGATTCCATTCGGCCAAGCCATAGGCAGCCTTGCCTAACCAGTCACCAAACTGATGGGTAAAACCATAAAAGCGCTCATAGAAGCCTTCACCGGGGACACGAAACGCGCCAGATAAATCAAATACCGGTAAACCCTTGGCTAAAAAGCTGGCGGCTAAGTCGTGGCTCACTTCATGAGCCGTGGCCAGCAACACAATATCGGCCTCATCACAGATCTGGCGGATGGCCGCATCGTCTAACGGCAACAAAGGTTGCTCAATCACACCGCGCCAGCGTGGATACAGGCTAGAAAACGGCTTATGCGCGTCTAGGCTGCCTTCGGAAACATATAAGCCCGCGAGCGTGAGGTTAGGATGTGCTTGGACTAATCCGGCCAGTTCGGCTCCGGTGTATCCGCTAGCACCAATAATTGCAGCTTTTAACATGGGCAGGTCCGTCTATTGGTTGAGTCTTGCATGAATAGTAGGCGTCAGCCTAGCGTGTTTTCTGGGCTTATGTCACCCTAAGGGATATTTCGCTAGACCCTATCACATTGGCTTAGGCGAGCAGTCGTCGTCGCAATAAAGAATAGAAATACATGGCCACTTGCTACGCTAATTACCCAGAAAAGAATAGGTTGTCAGACTAGCAATGAACAAATACTTATGCAACATTATTGAATATAAATTTGATTACTTTTTATGGAGTTTCCATGTCCAACGTCAAGGCTGCATCACAGTTTAAATTGCTCGATATGTATCGGGATTTAATCGCCCTGCCCTCCATCAGCAGCACAGAGCCGAGCTGGGATCAGAGCAATGAGCAGGTCATTCGCTTGCTTGCCGACTGGTTTAGCCAGCTGGGCTTCTCGGTAGAAGTGACTGAACTGGCAGATTTACCGGGTAAGTTCAACATGGTTGCCACGCGCGGCGAAGGCGATGGCGGCTTACTGCTGGCGGGCCATACCGATACTGTGCCTTACGATGAAGGCCGCTGGACCAAAGACCCCTTTAAGCTGACCGAAGAAAACGGCCGCCTCTATGGTTTGGGCGTGATCGATATGAAAGGCTTCTTCGCCTTTATCGTCGAAGCGTTGAAAGACATGGACTTAAGCAAGCTCACTAAGCCGATTCGCATCTTGGCCACCGCCGATGAAGAAACCACCATGGCCGGTGCCCGCGCCATTGCCAGCGCCATGGCTATTAAGCCAGATTATGCAGTAATAGGTGAACCCACAGGTTTAGTGCCGGTGATGATGCATAAAGGCCACATGTCGGAAGGCATTCGTATTACCGGTAAAAGCGGCCACAGCTCAGATCCGGCAAACGGCGTGAACGCACTGGAAATTATGCATCAGGTGATGGGCAGGTTATTGGACTTGCAGCGCCAGCTGAAAGAAAACTACGGCAACCACCATTTTAAGGTGCCGCAGCCGACGCTAAACTTCGGCTCGCTCAATGGCGGTGACAGCCCAAACCGTATCTGTGCCTGCTGTGAACTGAACTTCGACATGCGCCCTATTCCCGGCGTCGGCCCAGATGAACTCATGGGTTTACTGCATCACGCCATCGAACCCATTAAACAGCAATATCCTGATGCGCTTGAGTTATTCCACTTACATGAGCCAATCCCGCCTTACGGCACAGATCCAAATGGTGAGCTGGTTAAGGCCGCCGAGCAAATCACCGGCAACCCAGCCGAAGCGGTAAACTACTGCACCGAAGCGCCCTTTATCAATCTACTGGGCTGCCAAACCATAGTCTTGGGCCCTGGCCATATTGCGCAGGCGCACCAGCCCGATGAATATCTGGACTTGTCATTTGTGAAACCCACGGTCGAGATTATTCAACGTTTAGTCGGACGCTTTTGTTTAGAGCAGAAGTAAAACCACGAGGGGTGGAGCGTGAAGAGTAAGACCGACACGCCTCATTCCTCCCGCATTACGCCTCATGGGTCTAATATTCGCGCGGGCTCGCAAAACCTGGGTTCGCAAAACAGCGACCACTCTTTCATCTCGATTGACCCGATCCGTGAAAACTGGCTAGATACGGCTAGCACCAATAAAAACACTACTTACATCAAGGACGCAGAGATATGGATAATCATGCACCGCTAAGAGCCAACGTAGGCTTGCTGGGGCAATTGCTGGGTGATGCCATAAAAGATCATCATGGCCAACACTTTCTCGATAAAATAGAAACCATACGCCAACTGGCCAAGTCGGCTCGCCAAGGTAATGACCAAGACCAAGAACAACTGCACGATACCTTAAAGCATTTAAGCGACGACGAACTATTGCCGGTGGCCCGTGCTTTCAGTCAGTTTTTAAATTTGGCTAACGTGGCCGAACAATTTCATACCATCTCTCGCCAAACTCAGCACAATGCCGGTGCCGGCCCCTTGAGTCAGGTCTTTGAGCGCCTAAAACAAGCCGATATTAACGAAGACAGCATCAAAGCCGCCGTGGCCGACTTGCATATCGACTTGGTATTGACCGCTCACCCCACCGAAGTCACGCGTCGCACCTTTATTCATAAGCATGTGCAACTCAACGACTGCTTAGCCGCGCTTGAGCTGGACTTGCCGCAGGCGGAAAAAGCCGAGTTATTGGCGCGCATCGACCAGCTGATCACACAAGGCTGGCACAGCAATGAAATTCGCACCCAACGCCCAACACCGGTAGACGAAGCGCGCTGGGGCTTTGCCGTCATAGAAAACAGCCTGTGGCCCGCACTGCCACAGTTTATGCGCCAGCTCGACAGTCAACTGCAATCCCAGCTCGGGGTGCGTTTGCCACTGGATGCGGCACCAGTGCGCTTTACCTCTTGGATGGGCGGCGACCGCGACGGCAACCCGTTTGTCACCGCCAAGGTCACAGATGAAGTGCTGTTACTGGGCCGTTGGGTGGCCAGCTCACTGTTACTTAACGACCTGCAAGAGCTGGTCTCTGAGCTGTCGATGTCTGAAGCCAACGAAGAGCTGTTGGCCGCGACTCAATCCTTGCCGCAAGCGCGCGGCGAAAGCAATGAACCCTATCGCGCCTTGTTGCGTACGGTGCGCGAGGACTTACGCGAGACCCTGCTGTATCTGAATGCCAAGGTACAAGGCCAAAGCACAGATGCGCGCGATCTCATCACCAGCACCGAGCAACTGCGCCAACCGCTCGAGCTTTGCTATCGCTCGCTGCAAGACTGCGGCTTGGGCAAGATTGCCGACGGCCTCTTGTTAGACGTGATCCGTAAAGTGGCCTGCTTTGGTATTCACCTCTTAAAACTGGATATTCGTCAAGATGGCGCACGCCAAACCCAAGCCTTGGCCGAGATCACTCGCTATTTAGGCTTAGGCGATTACGCAGAGTGGAGCGAGGCGGACAGACAAGCCTTCTTGCTCAACGAGCTAAATTCCCGCCGGCCTCTTTTGCCTCGTCAAGGATTAGCAAGCCAATGGCAGCCC
>JAHLFI010000162.1 GCA_018883865.1 Candidatus Oceanisphaera merdipullorum | reverse complement strand
GATGCGTATTCTACGCATTCCTCAGTATTCGTCAAGTGTTTGTTTCAAACTTAATTTCCGTTGATTCAAACTCTTGTGACCGTGAGCGCCTTGCCCCGTGTCAGTGGGGTGGAGTATAGAGATCTCTGCTTTTGGCGCAAGGGCTTTTTCATCAAACACTGTCCAAGAGGTTAGAATTTGAGCAATGTGAGTCAGATCACACCAACTTGGGGATATTTTCAGCAAATTCGACCAAAGACGGATACACGGCGCTAGCTAATGCTTCGCCTTCTGGCGTTATTTCTTTACCGGTGCGTACTAATACTAAGTTAGTCACGCCTGCTGCTTGGCCTGCTTGCAGGTCAGAAACCTTATCGCCCACTATATAAGAAGCGCTGGCATCTATATCCAGATCAGTAATCGCTTCTAAAAACATACCCGGCGCAGGCTTTCGGCACTGACATGCTTGAGTGTTAGCCGTGGAGCCTTCAGTCGGATGATGAGGACAAAAGTAAATACCGTCGAGATCAACATCTTGATCCGCGAGTGACCAATCCATCCATTCAGTTAAACGAATAAAGTCATTTTCACTAAACAAGCCACGCGCAATACCCGATTGGTTGGTCACCACGACAAGCTTATAGCCTTTTTCTTTTAGCTGTTTCATAGCGCCGATCACGCCATCAATAAAGACAAAATTATCCCGAGTGGACACATAGCCGCCGTCTTGATTGATTACGCCATCTCGGTCGAGAAAAATTGCTGCTCTGCTCACGGGTGCTTCCTGTTGATGATGAATAATTGTTTAGAGGTGTTCGCGATCAACAGCCTCTATGTAAGAGGCGCAATAATATCACAGCTCTGCACATTCTGAGGTAAGCGTTCACCACTCATGATCTCCCGATAAAAGTGACAAGCGACATAATGCGCGTCGCCATCAACTTGCTCGGTGTTTAACAAGGGCTCTACGCCAAGCGTCGGTTCTGCTGATAGTAAACTAGGCACTTCTTTGATGCAGCGCTCCCCAACATAAGGACAGCGAGTACGAAAATGACAGCCCGAAGGCGGATTGGCCGGAGACGGTGGTTCGCCCTGCAACATGAGCGGCGCTTTGCGCCGTCTGGGATCCGGTTCTGGGATTGCGGCCAGCAAAGCTTGGGTGTAAGGATGTAAGGCTTGGACGTATAAATCATCACTAGGTGCCAACTCGATAATGCGCCCCAAGTACATAACGGCGATATGATCAGAGATATGCTTTACTACCGAAAGATTGTGCGCAATAAACAACATAGCCAATTGATACTCTTGCTGCAGCGAGAGCAACAAGTTCAAAATTTGCGATTGTACCGATACATCGAGTGCCGACACGGCTTCATCACATACTAATAACTTAGGCTTAAGCGCCATGGCGCGCGCGATACCGATACGCTGTCGTTGGCCACCAGAAAACTCGTGGGGATAACGGTTGAGCGCGGATATCGGCAAGCCAACCCGCTGTAATAATTCACCGGCCCACACTTGCCGTTCTTTAGCCGTGCCAAGCCCGTGAATAACAAACGGCTCTTGCAAAATAGTCGCTATGGTGTGACGACTGTTTAAAGATTCTTGAGGATCTTGGAACACCAGCTGCATTTGCTGGCGTAATGGTCGCATTTGCCGCACCGAGTAGTCGGTAATATCTTGGCCATTAAAATGAATACGGCCTGAGCTTGGCTGCTGTAATTTGAGTAAGGACCGCGCCAGCGTCGACTTACCACAGCCTGACTCACCCACCAGTCCCAGAGTTTTGCCAGCGGCTAAGGTAAAGCTGACGCCATCAACCGCGTACAAGGTTTGACCGCTGCGTAATAACCCACCACCCAACGTGAAATGCTGGGCCAAGTTTTCTAACTGCAAGATAGGCGGCGCGGTTAGTTCAGTTGCGACGACCAGCTCTTCCTTAGTACCTACTCCTTGAGTAGCTCTTCCCTGAATCATAAGGCTAACTCCCGCCAATGATGGCACCATACTGTATGGGCCGCCCCGGCTTGCTCCACACTTGGTTGCTGTTGGCAAATGTCGGTTTGATATGCGCAGCGATTAGCAAAACGACATCCGCACACCTGCTCTTCGAGCCCAGGCACTTGACCGGGAATGGTGGCTAACACAGTTTTACTGGGCTGGTCTAGTCGTGGAATAGAGGCCAATAAGCCTTGGGTATAAGGATGGACTGGCTTTTCATATAAGCTCAATGCCGGTGCTTGTTCGGCACTGCGCCCTGCATACATGACTAATACTTGGTCGCAAATTTGTGCCACTACGCCTAAGTCATGAGTAATAAATAACACTGCCATACCGTTTTTTTGCTGTAACGCTTTGATCAAATGCAGAATTTGCGCCTGTATGGTGACATCCAGCGCCGTGGTTGGCTCATCACAAATCAACAAGTCTGGCTCGCAGGCCAGCGCCATGGCAATCATGACTCGTTGACGCATACCGCCAGACAGCTGATGGGGATAGGCTTTGAGCCGCGCCTTGGCTTCGGGGATGCCCACTTGTTGCAACATTGCCATGGCCGCTTGTTGTTGATCGCGCTTGCTCATCTCAGGTCTATGCAGTTGATAGACTTCCATCAACTGACGGCCCACGGTATGCACCGGATTGAGCGCCGTCATCGGCTCTTGAAAGATCATTGCTATCTTATTGCCGCGCACTTTATAACGCTGCTCGGCAGTTAAGCTGAGCAAATCTTGGCCCTGAAACAAGGCTTGGCCAGCAACCACTTGGCCGGCGGGTTTGGGCAGTAGTCCCAACAAACTCAAGGCGGTCACACTCTTGCCGCAACCGGACTCACCCACAAGTCCTAGAGTTTGGCCCGCGGCCAGCGTAAAGCTCACATCATCCACTACTCGAAACGAACCCTGCTCGGTAGTAAAGCTCACGGCCAGATTATCGACCCGCAGCAAGGGCTCTATTGGCTCATTTATTAGTTCAGGTTCGACCTTAAACAGCAGCTCCATTACTGCTCCCTATGCCGCCAGGTTTCATCTATTTCCAGCACGGGTTCAAAGCGCGCCTTGCCGGCTTTCACTTCTTTTTTAAGATCTTCATCTATCCAGAACAAGCCACCCGTGCTGTAAGTGGTGCCTTCCATAGGCCAAAACAGCGATGGCGAATGGCGGCTACCTTTGACCTCGGGCAAACGTATATAGCGCCAATACGCTTCACGGGTATAAGGCACCTGATAGCCGGGAATAAAAATCGCCAGCTCGTACACCCGACGCTGAATTTGGCGCGAGATATCGGCTTTCGCGTCCAAGTCCATGGTCACTCGATATTGCTCAATCAACTTATCAAGCATCGCATCGGCAATATTAAACAGGTTATTGGTTTGCGGTATGTTGGCATTAGCCGAGTGGAAAAATTCCCAATACTGCGGATACAAACCACCGCCCGCCCAACCCAGCCAAGCGGCTTCGTGTTTTTTCTCGAGCATCACTTTAAAGCCACTGGCACCATCCACCAGATTAAGCTGTAAGTCTAAGCCGGCCTTGCGCGCTTCTTCGCGCAAGATTGCTAAGCGGGGCGTGTGCTCTTGAGTGGTATAAGTAACGGCTAGGCTCAGCACATCACCGGCCTTATTTTGTAAGAAACCATTCGGGCCTTGCTGGTCGTAACCGGCCTCGGCAAACAGTTCGCGAGCCCGCTTAATATCGTAATGGCGAGCGTGAATGCCGGCATCGGTGAACGCATCGTAGCCGATACCGAAGGTATTCATGCGCTCATAATCGCCGCGCAAAATGGTATCTAGCATGCGCTGCATATTCATGGCATACGCCATGCCTTCACGCACCCGCACATCGCTTAACCGTGGATGGGCAGTATTAAGGTGTAAGCCTTGGGCACCTTGGGGCATGTCGTTATAAAACCAGATGCGATTGATAAAGCCTTTTTTATATTCTGGGGTATCGGTTTTATCGTGCCACCACTCCGGCAAGATCAAGCCAAACGTGTCGATGTCGCCACGCAAGAAGTGGCGATACGAGATATTAAGGTCGCGGATCACGGTTAAGCGGATGACATCGGGATTAAAGCGATGCTGATAATACTTAAGGTCGTTGCCCCACCAATCATCAAGGCGCTTAAAGCTAATGGAGCGCCCCCGCTTCACCTCGTCCATCACGTAAGCGCCGGTTACCGGCGCCTGAGCCCAGTTATAGCGGCGTACCCAATCATCGGTCAGTTCATAAAAATGTTTGGGCTCGGGCGTTAAGCCCACGGTATTCAATAACTCGCGCTCACTCTTTTCACTGCCCGCGGTAACCGAAATGGTGTAATCATCAAACGCCGTCACATCAACAATTTCTTCACTGAAATAGTTGTTATACCAAGGCGCGCGGATCACTTCAGAGCGCATCATTTCTAGCGCAAACAAAAAGTCGGCACTGGTCACCGGCTTGCCATCCGACCAGCGTGCGGCGGGATTAAGCTTGAAGTACATGGTTTTATGATCGTCGCCAAAGGCCCAATGGGTGGCCAAGCCGGGGATGGGATTTTGCGTGACCGGATGCAGCGTATACAAGCCTAACTGATTTTCTAAAATAAAAGAGCGAAACGCCGTATTAGAGTCGGGACCTACGGTGCGGAAAGTGAGCGGAAAACTCATTAAACTGGAGTTAAATACCCCTCCGCGCTTGGCCTCTGGAGAGGCGAAGATAGGATCGTCATTGTTAGTTAGCCACTTAAGATCCTGAGGCAGTTCGGCTGCCACCACTGAACTGGTGACCAGTAGCCCCAACATCAGCAAACCGGCCTTAAGCCTTATAAAAAATCTATTCATGCGCTTCCCTGCCTATTCATAACGAGAAAAATGTTTCGGATCCAAGGCTTCACGAATCGCCTCACCAATAAAAGATACGGTAATTAATACCAAAGAAACGGCCGTCACCACAGAGCCCACAATCCAAGGCGCATCCAGATGATTCACCCCTTGGCGCAACAACTCGCCCCAACTGGGCGTGGGTGGCGCCAAGCCAAACCCTAAATAATCCAGCGCCGTTAATAAAGAGATATTGGCCACCACGGTAAAGGGTGCCAGCGTCACTATCATCACTAAGGTATTAGGCAGAATATGGTGCGCGATAATGCGCCATAAGCCCGCGCCTTGGGCGCGCGCCGCCAATACATAGTCGCGCACTTTCTCGCGATAAGTGAGGGTGCGCATATACCAAGTAATGCCCATCCAACCGAATAAGACGTTAATACCGACAAACAGCATAAAATTAGGCTGAGTTAACGACACCAAAATCATGATCACGTATAAAAATGGCACCTGAGACCAGACTTCGATAAAGCGCTGAAAAAACAAGTCAAATTTGCCCCCCACAAAGCCCATGGCACAACCCAAGAACACGCCAATGGCATAGCTGGCAGTGAGCGCGATAAAAGCAAAACCGACCGCAGTGCGAAAGCCATAGACCAAGCGCGCTAAAATATCTCGGCCCGAGCTGTCGGTGCCTAAGTAATGACCTTGTGCTGCGCTCGGTGCCGTGGGTGGATAGCTACTGCCACTGTAATCTTGCTCATAAGGGCTCCAGGGCACGAGTGGCAATAACACCCAATTTTTCTTATTCCCTGAAGCTTGTCCGCTCTTAGCTTCTTCTGCAAACCTAGCCTTAAGCTCGCGATAGTTGGTTTCGTACTGATAACCTAAGCCGAAGGTGTTACCTGGGATCACCTTGCCATAGCTGGGGAAATATAGCTGGCCATCGTACTTAACAATGAGCGCCCGATTGCTCGACCACAGCTCGGCGGTGAGCGCGAGCAGCACCATCAGCATAAATAATATAAAGGCGTAATAGCCGCGGCGAATGCCGCGAAAGCGCCGCCATTTTTTTATCGTCACATCAGAAAAGAAATTAGCCATCGAAGCGCACCCTAGGATCCACTAGCGCGACGCAGATGTCCGATAAAATATTACCCGCTAGCATCAGTAAAGAGGTCACCGCTAAGATGCCCATCACCACCGGATAGTCCCGTTCCACTATCGCCTCGTAGCCGAGCAAGCCTAGGCCATCGATATTAAAGATCACCTCGATTAAGAAAGAGCCGGCGAAAAACACCGAAATCACGTTCCCGAAATGGCTGGCGATGGGGATCATGCTGTTGCGTAACGCGTGGCGGGTGACGGCCTTGTGAAACGGCAAGCCTTTAGCGACCGCGGTGCGCACATAGTCCGCCGACAGATTTTCCATCAGGCTGTTTTTCATTGTCATGGTCAGCACCGCAAAATCGCCAATGGCATAAGCAATCAATGGTAAGAAAGCGTGATGAAACAAGTTAAGGGCCTTAGGCCAAAAACCTTCTAAGTAATAAAAGTCATCGCCGACGAAGCCGCCCATGGGAAACCAGCCAAGCTGGAAAGAAAAAATCGTCAGCAAGAAAATACCCACCACATAGGCGGGCAGCGCATAGCCGGCGTAGATCAGCATAGAGCTGATGCTGTCGAAGCGGCTGTTGTGTTTCAGGGCTTTGAGGATACCCAGCGGGATAGAAATGAGATAACTGAGGATAAAAGTGCAGATACCGAAGAAGGCTGAGACCGGCAGCCGCTCTTTAATGAGATCCCACACCGGCAAGAAGTAGCGACTAGACTCGCCCAAGTCTAATTTCACCAACTTGGTCAGCCACTCGCGATAGGCTTCGAACACCGGCTTATCTAGGCCATAGAAGGCTTTTAGCTCATCAATTTGCTCCGCCGACAGCATCTGGCTGCCGCGCGAGCTTTGGCTAAACTCACTGCTTTGCATTTGGCTTTCCATCAACATGCGCTCGACTGGGCCGCCCGGCACGAAACGTGTAATGGCAAACACCACTAGGGTAATCCCCAAAAATGTCGGGATCAGCAGCAATAAGCGCCGCAAAAAATACTGAGCCATTGTTTTCCTTAAATTCCTTCCCTGAAGCGTGGAAATAACGCTGCGCGCACCCTAGCCTACCTGAGCCTTGATAAGCAAGAAAGAGGCGAACTTCACCTTATTGAGCACACAGTACATTTTGCGTTGACTCAGACATCCAGACGGCCTAGCATCGCCTGTTATTGGTCATACTTTTGTGACTTATCACTATTATTGTGTGCTGTTAAAATAGTGAAAACCTTACCGCAAGGCTGATGCACCGATGATCAAGCTAATCAATATCAATAAACGCTACGGTGACGGCAAACAAGCCGTGCATGCGGTGCGTGACATTAACCTAACCGTGAACGCCGGCCAAATTATGGGTGTGATCGGCGAATCGGGCGCCGGCAAAAGCACGCTGATCCGCTGCGTTAATATGCTAGAAGCCCCCACCAGCGGCCAAGTAATGGTCGATGGCCAAGATCTGACTCAGCTCAATCATAGCCAGCTACCGACGGCGCGCCGTAAAATCGGCATGATCTTTCAGCATTTTAACTTGCTGTCGTCTCGTACCGTGTTTGCCAACGTCGCCCTGCCCTTAGAGCTGGCCGGCATGGCTAAGGCCGATATTAAACTCAGAGTCAGCGAATTATTAGAATTAGTAGGCTTAAGCCACCGGGCTAACGCCTATCCTAATGCGCTATCCGGCGGCCAAAAACAAAGAGTCGCCATCGCACGCGCCCTTGCGCCTAAGCCTAAGGTATTGTTATGTGATGAAGCCACCTCGGCGTTGGATCCTAATACTACGCAATCAATTTTAGCGCTGCTTAAAGATTTAAATCGCAAACTTGGCCTCACCATACTGCTGATCACCCACGAGATGCAGGTGGTGAAAACCATCTGTGACCGAGTGGCAATTATTAGTGATGGCGAGCTAATAGAAGAAGGCGAAGTGGCGTGGTTTTTTGCCAATGCGAAAACGGAATTGGCGCGCCGCTTTATTACTTCCACCATTAACTTAAGCATCCCTGAAGATTACCAAGCCCGCTTGCAAGCCGAGCCCAGCACAGACAGCTTACCGCTGGTGCGCCTCGGCTTTAGTGGCGAAACCGTCGATAGCCCACTGATTTCTATTTTGAGCCGAGAGCTAGGCGTAGATGTCAGCATCTTAAGTGCCGACATGGAATACGTCGGCGGCGTTAAGTTTGGCTTTATGCTGGCGGAGCTGGAAGGTGCACCCGCCCAAACACAGGCCGCACTGGCTTACCTGCAAGACCATAAGATCCAAGTGGAGGTATTAGGTTATGTCCGACGCCATGATTAATTTGTTGTTATCTGCGTTTTGGGAAACCTTGCTGATGACCTTTGGCTCAGGCTTACTCGCCTGCTTATTTGGCATTCCTTTAGGTGTGGCCTTACACGTGAGTAAGCCCGGCCAAATTTGGCAGCATGCCAGCCTTAATTGGTTGCTGGGTGCGATTGTTAATATCGGCCGCTCCATTCCCTTTATCATTTTATTAGTGGCCATTATCCCTTTTACGCGCTTCATTGTTGGTAGCAGTATTGGTACTCTGGCCGCCGTGGTGCCGCTTACGGTGGCGGCCATTCCTTTTGTGGCCAGATTGATGGAAGGCGCACTCATGGAAGTGCCAGCTGGCCTTACCGAAGCGGCGCAAGCCATGGGCGCGACACGGATGCAGATTATTAGCAAAGTATTGCTGCCCGAAGCCCTGCCCAGCATGCTCAATGGCGTTATTATCACGCTAGTAACTCTAGTCAATTACTCGGCCATGGCCGGTGTAGTCGGTGGCGGCGGCTTAGGCGATGTAGGCATACGCTACGGCTATCAACGCTTTGACTTGACGGTGATGTTGCTGGTTATCTTAATTTTGGTGGTCTTGGTACAACTTATTCAAAGCGCCGGCGATCGCTTGGTGGCTTATGTGGATCATCGTTAACTCAATAAGGAAGTAGGCTATGAAGTTAAGTTTTAAAGCATTAACCACCTTCAGCGTGTTGGCTTCAGCGCTCGCGCTGAGCGCCTGTGATCAAGCCCCTAAAGACACAAACGCAGCTCAACCTGCCGCTACCATTAAACCGCTGCGTGTGGGTGTGATTGCCGGTACCGAAGAGCAAGTGGCCGAAGTCGCAGCCAAGGTCGCCAAAGAAAAATATAATTTGGACGTAGAGCTGATTTCCTTCAGCGATTATGTCACCCCAAACGTGGCTTTAAGCGATGGCAGCCTAGATGTTAATGCTTTCCAACATCAGCCTTACCTCGATAAGCAAATTGCCGACCGTGGTTACGAGTTAGTGCCGGTAGGTAAAACGTTTGTTTACCCGATTGCCGCCTATTCAAAAGTTATCAAGTCACTGGATGAATTAGAAGATGGTGCCAAGGTAGCCGTGCCTAACGACCCGACTAACTTAGGCCGCAGCTTACTGTTATTAGAACAGCAAGGACTGATTGAAGTGGACGATGCGGCTGGCTTAGAAGCCACGCCGTTAAACATTACTGCGAATCCAAAAAACCTGCAAATTATCGAGCTAGAAGCACCACAATTGCCGCGCTCATTGGATGATGTGGCGTTTGCCATTATCAATACCACTTATGCCTCACAGCTAAACTTGGTGCCCGATCGCGATGGTTTGTTTGTGGAAGACAAAGACTCCCCTTACACCAACT
>JAHLFI010000161.1 GCA_018883865.1 Candidatus Oceanisphaera merdipullorum | reverse complement strand
CGTCGTTCAACCCAAGTACGATACACCCAAGATAGGCAAGGGCGGATCAGAGGTAAGCCTATCAACCACGCCAGTACTTTTAGGCGAGGCACTCGCTGCATCAATAAGATATAGGCGTCTAGTTCACAGAGGATATGGCCGTCAACGGTTTGCACATGCAGCTCTCGCATTACCCGCTCTGGGCTCAGCCCCAAACTCTTGAGCTGCGCTTCGCGATGGGTAATATCAAACCAATAAATATCCTTGCCGCCCGCGCCTGCCCAGCGCTCGTAGTTGGCTCTGTCTTTAATGCAGCCCTCACAGCTGCCGTCATAAAACACCACTAATTTATGGTGGGCTTCTTTGTTATCCATTCGAACCTCCGCCCCTTTCGGGATGCTTGACGCCAAGCGCCGTACGTCAAAATAAGACGATGTTTATTTTTCACGTACGGCGTACAAAGTACAGCTGTGGCTTACCCCAAGTAACGCTGCTCTAAATGGAGCTTAAAAGCATTGGCGGTGAGCGGCTGTCCACAGGCTTGGCTAATTAGCTGGTCGGTGTCGAGCAAGCTGGCGTGCTGCCAAATATTGTGTTGTAACCAGTCGAAAACACGGGGTAAGTTTTGGCTTATCAGAGTGTCAAAAGATCCAAGTTCGGTTTGCATCGCCTGCGCTTGTTGGGCCGCATACATGGCGCCTAGCGTGTAGCTTGGGAAGTAACCGAAGCTGCCGTCGGTCCAATGAATATCTTGCATGCAGCCATCTTTGTAGTTGCCTTGGGTGCTAATGCCTAAATATTGCTGCATCAGTTGATCCCACCGCTCGGGTAAGTCTTTGGCTTGAAGCTGGCCTTCAATTAGGTCGCGCTCTATTTCATAGCGCAGCATCACGTGGGCGGGGTAGGTGAGCTCGTCCGCATCCACCCGAATTAAGCCTGGCTTAACTCGGGTATACAACTTGGCCAGATTGTCGGGAGAAAAAGCGGCTTGATCGCCAAATTGTTGCACTAACATAGGCGCCAGTTGGGTGATAAAGGCCGGATGACGGGCCAATTGCATCTCAAAAAATAAACTTTGTGACTCGTGTATGCCCATGGATCGTGCTTGGCCAACGGGCAAACTGCGCCACTGTGCGGGTAAGCCTTGCTCGTAGCGAGCGTGGCCGGTTTCATGTATTACGCCCATTAACGCCTGTGCTACATCTTGCTCGTCGTAGCGGGTGGTTAAACGCACGTCTTCGCTAACGCCGCCGCAAAATGGATGCACGCTCACGTCTAAGCGACCGTGATTAAAATCAAAGCCTAATAAGCGCATGACCTCTAGGCCTAACGCCTTTTGCTTAGCGGTGGCAAAAGTGCCGCTAGGCTGTAGCACCCGATCACGGGCTTGCTTGGCTTGCACTTCTGTTATTAGGTCAGGCAACCATTGTTTTACACCGGCAAATAATGGGTCAAGGGTCGCGGTGCGCATGCCGGGTTCAAATTGTTCGAGTAGGCTGTCGTAACGGGATAAGCCCAAAGCATCGGCTCGGGCTGCGGCCACTTGGCGGGATAAGTTGAGTACGTCTTCAAACAGCGGTAAAAATCCGGCCCAGTCATTGGCTGGACGCAGGCTGCGCCACGCATGCTCACAGCGAGATCCCGCCAGAGAAAATGCCCCCACTAAATCGCTAGGTAACATAGTGGCATCGCGCCATTGGCGTTGCATGGCGGTTAAACTCACGCTTTGTTCGGCGGTTAATGATTCAGCCTGAGCGGCAGCAAACCAGTCCGCCAATTGGGGCGTTTGCAGTTGCTGATGGCTCAGCATGGCCAAGGTGCTCATGGCCTCGGCGCGTGCTTGACTGCCACCGGCGGGCATCATAGTCGCCTGATCCCAGCCACAAATGGCGGCAATGTGCTGCAAGTGATATTGCTGTTGAAAATGATGAGTTAAGGCTGAGTACGACATTAAGACTCCAGAATGCAGGCATGCAAAGGCTGAAGTTAATCATAAAGAGCACCACAGTGCCAAGTTACTGACAGCGCTGTCATTATTATTGAGGTAGAAAAACACAAGAAAACGACAAGCCTAGGGGAGGAGGAGCTTGCCGTTATTAATACGGTTTATTAGAAAGTGCGGTGTTTTAAATTAATATAATAAAATTGCATTGATTAGTTTTTATTTATTTGGTCGATAAGCTATTTAATTAACCGTTTTATCTATGAGTTATCAAGCCGTGAGGGCTGAATTACTCATTTTCTGGCGTGGGAGCCGTACGTACTTTATAAACAAAGTAACAGCAAATAGTGCTGACAATAATGGTGGTCACTATGATGGTCATCATAGACATAAAACCAATATCACTACCAAACATTAAATCAAGCCAAAAAGCCATAGTCGTCTCCCTTCGTGTGCGCTATGAAGGTATCTTAGCGAAGGGAAATAACCCTATGCTGATCTCGATCAATAAAGTGCACTGTCGATGACTTATTTAAAAGGCGCGTTAAAGAGCCATAAATACCTAGCAAATAGTCGAAAATTGGTGCTTTTTATTTATGGCTTCTTGTGGTCGGCTTCTTGTGGTCGGCTGCTTGTGGTCGGCTGCTTGTTTTCGGTTTTCGGTTTTCGGTTTTCGGTTTTCGGTTATGTGTTATCACGCACTTTTTGTAGCTGGTAACCGTCAGCTTTCAGTAATTCCAGCAAGCCTTGCTCGCCGTATAA
>JAHLFI010000033.1 GCA_018883865.1 Candidatus Oceanisphaera merdipullorum | reverse complement strand
ACGGCTGGCACTGCCATCACTTGGCGTTGTTCCACTTCCTCTTGAAAGAGGGCGCCGTCTATCATCACGTGCGTGATATTGGGATTAAGGGTGGCCATTAAATTTAATGCTTGCACTACGTCGGGGCAGTTTTGGCAAGACAGCGAAATATAGGTCTCGAAATGATACTCGCCTTTCAGATCACGCACTTGTTGTTGTAACTCTGGCGCGACCTTTGAAGGATGACCACCGGTTTGCAACAGAGCCAATACCAGTGAAGTAAATTCATGGCCCATCGGAATACCAGCAAAATGAATGCGTGCTGCTTGACCTTGAGCGGCGATACCCATGCTGGGTGCGCGCTTAGCCTGCACTTCTTGCAAACTAATCTGTGTTGAGAGCTGGCTGATCTCGCTGGCCAGCGTCATTAATTCTTGGCCCTTAGGGCTGTTATCACTGGACACGCTTACTTCGATAGGCGAGACGATATTTTTTAAATACCCGTCCAGTTGAGTTTTTACATTGGCATCTAACATAGTCGTGTCCTGTGTATTAGCGATTAGGGCTCGGCAGGCTAGCTGCCGAGCAAGCGTTAGGGTCTTAAAGCGATTTAGATTTTGCCGACTAGGTCTAATGAGGGTGCCAAGGTAGCTTCACCTTCTTGCCATTTAGCAGGGCACACTTCACCTGGGTGCGCAGCCACATATTGAGCGGCTTTCAGTTTGCGCAGCAAATCTTCTGCGTTACGGCCAATGCCTTCTGCAGTCACTTCAATGGCTTGAATTACGCCTTGTGGATCGATAATGAAAGTGGCGCGGTCTGCTAAACCTTGACCTTCACGCATTACACCAAAGTTATTGGTGATGGTGCCGCTTTGGTCGCCAACCATGTAGTACTGGATCTTGCCGATGGTGTCGGAGCTGTCGTGCCATGCTTTGTGGGTGAAGTGAGTGTCGGTTGATACCGAGAACACTTCTACGCCCATTTTTTGCAGCTCAGCATAATGGTCGGCAATGTCACCCAGCTCGGTAGGGCACACGAAGGTGAAATCTGCTGGGTAGAAGAACACTACAGACCACTTACCTTTAAGATCGGCATCGCTTACTTCTACAAATTTACCTTGGTGGAAAGCTTGAGCAACGAAGGGTTTGATTTCAGTGTTGATAGCTACAGACATAATTTAATTCCTTAATGTTGATTGACTTAAGTGTGCTACGTAATAGGCGATTGCCTTGGGAACGCTGTCCATACTAGGGGTTGGAATCACTAAAGTTAAGTTGTTGTTTTCTATTGGATTGATAGTTTAAAGCTATCAATATAATGACTGAAATAGGAAGGTGGTGGCCATAAAGGGCTGACAATGCTGCTAATAAAAAATGTGCAAATTATGCGGTCAAGGCTTATTAATATTTTATATTTTGCTGTGCAGTATAAGTTGTTGAACCGGCAGTGGTGTGTCTGTAACGACGAATAAGAGACAACAACTGATAAGCAGCGGACATGCGTAACGGTGTTCATCACACATCATTTAAGCGAGGGTAACTTTTAAATAACTAAAATGTTTTTCCTGCAATCATCAATTTTAATCTACAGTTAAGCGGCTTGGCGCCTTTTGGGCTGTGGTTTTTGTGAGGGTTGAGGTTTAGTTTCGCTATCACAGACTCAGTCGCGGTTCATTTTCAAATCAGACTTTAGTAGCGGTTTGCCGTGATAATGGCCTTTTATGTGAGCTGTGTTGCGGTTCTGTTAGGACCTAGCTTGATCTTCTGTCATTTATTACTCAAATTAATATTGGTAATGCACTGCAAAATGCAGTTTTGATTTAGCTAGGCATAAACGGAAACCATTATAAAATGACGGCTAAGCCGCGTGAATGACAGGATCCCAGCGTTAAAGCGATATGTTTTAGATACCTAAAAGATAAAAGTTAGGTGTTTTAATCGATAGTTTCATAAAGGACGAACACTATGCCATACGCAAGCGAACTTGATGCACTGACCTCCTTACTCAAACAACATCCTACCTGGGCCGCTATTAAGCCTGAGCATGCGGCGCGCATGCGTACTCAAAATAAATTTAAAACTGGGTTAGACATAGCCAAATACACGGCCAAAATCATGCGTGCCGACATGGAAAATTACGACCAAGACAACACTAAATACACTCAATCACTGGGTTGTTGGCACGGTTTTATTGGCCAGCAAAAGATGATTTCTATTAAGAAGCATTTTGGCAGCACAGAGCGTCGTTACTTGTACTTGTCAGGTTGGATGGTGGCGGCATTACGCTCACAGTTTGGCCCCTTACCTGATCAATCTATGCATGAAAAAACGGCAGTGCCAGACTTAATTACCGAGCTGTACACCTTCTTACGTCAAGCGGATGCTTGGGAGCTGAACCATCTGTTTCGCGATTTAGAGGTGGCAAAGGCGGCGGATGATGGGATTAATATGCGTGATCTGCAGTCGAAAATCGATAATCACCAAACCCACGTGGTGCCTATTATTGCGGATATCGATGCCGGTTTTGGTAATGATGAAGCGACTTATCTGCTGGCCAAGAAGATGATTGAAGCCGGTGCTTGCTGTATTCAGTTAGAAAACCAAGTGTCTGATGAAAAGCAATGTGGCCACCAAGATGGCAAGGTGACGGTACCCCATGCGGACTTCTTATCGAAAATTAATGCGGTACGCCTGGCGTTTTTAGAGCTGGGTGTTGACGATGGTGTGATAGTGGCGCGCACCGACTCCTTGGGTGCCGGTCTGACCAAGCAAATTGCCGTCACCAATAAACCTGGCGACTTGGGCGATCAATACAACAGCTTTATCGATGGCGACGTCATTAATAACGCCGACGACATCAACAATGGTGATGTGGTGATCAAGCAAAACGGTCAATTAGTGAAACCTAAGCGCTTGGCCTCTGGCCTGTTTCAGTTCAAAGAGGGATCAGGCGAAGACAGAGTCGTCATGGACTGTATTGCCAGCCTGCAACACGGTGCCGACTTGTTGTGGATTGAAACCGAAAAGCCGCACGTGGGTCAAATTGCCGCCATGGTGAATCGTATTCGCCAAGTGGTACCTAATGCTAAGCTGGTGTACAACAACAGCCCATCTTTTAACTGGACCCTGAATTTCCGCCAACAGGTGTATGACGCTTGGCAGGCGGAAGGTAAGGACGTGTCTAGTTACGACAGAGATAAGCTGATGAGTGTGGATTATGATAACTCGGCACTCGGCCTGTTAGCAGACGAGTGGACGGCCAACTTCCAGCGCGACTCCGCACGCGAAGCGGGTATCTTCCATCACTTGATCACACTGCCGACTTATCATACTGCCGCTTTGTCCACGGACAATTTGGCCAAGGGTTACTTTGGTGCGCGTGGCATGCTGGCTTATGTGGCCGACGTACAGCGTAAAGAGATCCGTGAAGGCATCGCCACTGTTAAGCACCAAGATATGGCGGGATCTAACATTGGCGACGACCATAAAGAATTTTTTGCCGGTGAAGCGGCCTTGAAGGCCGGCGGCAAAGACAACACCATGGGCCAGTTTGAAAACGTGAAATAGTAAGAAAAATGCACGAGTAAGAGCAATAGCATTGAGTCGAGCTGTGGAGTTGAGACTAAAGCAAGTGTAGGTGTAAGTAGTCAGTGTTCCCTGACGTTATGGCAGCCAATTGGCTGCCTTTTTTTGTGTTGCATACGTGAGTCGAGCTAAGGCTACGTCTTAAGCTTCAAGTGTACCCAGTTCTGCACAAACGCCATTAATTCTGGATAGAAGCCAAGAAAGGCGTGCTCCATATCGTCATAATGCTCGTGTAGTAAAGGCGCGCACAACGGCAGTGGCGTTGGATTTTTAAAACGCGGGTCGATGCGGGCGATGGCGAGCGTGATGCCCTCTAGAGTTTGATAGCTGGCGAGCAGCTGATAGTGCTGCATGCGCGCCACTAAGGTCACCATGGCGGGAGGCCATTGTGAGTTAGGAATTAATTGCCGGTGGGCACAGTCAATAAAGTCTAATAGCGGTTGGTCATGATAGTGCGGCCAAAAACGCGCCAAAAAATGATCAAACATCATGTCCATAATAATGCCGCCATAGCGGCGAAAGGGGCTGGGCATAGCTTGCACAGCGCCCCTGTGGAGCGGATGCGCATCCGTGTAGCTGTCAATTTGACGATGCAGCCGAATGCCCAACTGCAGCTCAGGGCTCAAGTTGGGGTCTATATGACCGCGAGCATACTCGCCTAATAAAGCACCCGGTAAACTGGTCTCACTCCGGTGTGCTAAATGCAGGTGCGCCAGATAATTCATTGGGCCATTATTCTTGTTCTACGTCGGGTATGGCTAAGTCCAGCTCGTCCGAGTCAATATCATCAAAAGGTTGCTCAGCGAGTTGGGCATCCAGTACTTCAAGCAAATGAATTGCCACCGTCACAAAGTCACTGTCGGTGACAATCCCTACCACCTTTCCTTTATCTACCACAGGTAGGCAGCCGTATTTATGTTTTTGTAAGTGCAAAGCGGCTTCACGAATACCCGCTCTAGGGCTGACGGTGACCACTTCTTTGATCATTATATTGGAAACGTAATGTTGTTCGAGAAAGTGGCCGTTTTGGCCTTTTTCGAGGCTAGATTCTTGCGCCGCTAAGATATCTCTTTGGCTAACCAAGCCGACTAATTGTTCTGCTTCTAGTATGAGGAGATGCCGAATATGGTGGCGTTGCATTAAGGTACGCGCCTCACTCAAGGTGGCCAAAGGCGGCAGGCTGATAATATCGCGGCTCATAATTTCAGAAACGATAGCGGACATAAGCATTCCCCTCTTTATCATATTTATCTGGCCTAAGCCCGAATGGTTTCACGGCTTACCTTAAGTCATACCTTACAAGAAGCGCTAAGCAAATCATAAGGTGCGTTCAATAAAATGTGGTAGTCCCCACTACAGACCCTAGGCTATCTACTCATATTATTCATTATCCGCTCTGTATAGCGAATTGCCTTGATCCTAATGGGGTGCCTTACTAGACTAACGCCCGTTAACACAAGAGGTGTTGTAATGCTGGTCCGCGATTTTTCCTTCGAACTTCCTGATGATTTAATAGCCCGCCACCCAATGAGCGAGCGCACTGCCAGTCGCCTACTGCAAGTAGACGGTAGCAGTGGCGCTATTACTCATGGTCACTTTCCACAATTGTTGGAGCAGATTAATGCCGGTGACTTGTTGGTGTTTAATAATACCCGCGTGATCCCAGCGCGTCTCTATGGTCAGAAGGCCAGCGGCGGCAAGCTTGAAGTCTTGGTGGAGCGGGTGCTCGACGATAAGCGGGTGCTCGCTCATGTGCGCTCCTCCAAGTCGCCCAAACCGGGTGCTGAACTGATTTTAGAGCCGAATGTGCACGCGACTATGCTGGCTCGCCACGATGCATTATTTGAAATTGAATTTAATGACTCGCGCACCGTACTTGAAATTCTTGACGCCGTGGGCCATATGCCGCTGCCGCCTTATATCGACAGACCGGATACCGACGCCGATAAAGAGCGTTATCAAACCGTGTATAATGAGAAGCCGGGCGCGGTCGCAGCCCCCACGGCCGGTCTGCATTTCGATCAAGCGCTGTTGGATGCGATAGTAGCCAAGGGTGCCGAGTTAGCTTTTATCACCTTGCATGTGGGGGCCGGTACCTTTCAGCCGGTGCGCGTTGAGCAGGTGTTAGATCATAAGATGCACGCCGAATACATAGAAGTACCTGCCGAGGTAGTGGCTAAGGTGAATGCGACGCGCGCAGGCGGTGGCCGCATTATTGCAGTGGGTACCACTTCGGTACGCTCTTTGGAAAGTGCTGCCCAAGCCAGTGTGGCAAAAGGGCTGCCGTTGGCGCCATTTTATGGTGACACAGATATTTTTATCTACCCAGGTTATGACTTTCAGCTGGTGGACATGATGGTTACCAACTTCCACCTGCCCGAGTCTACTTTGATGATGTTAGTCAGCGCCTTTGCCGGATATGACAACATTAAAGAAGCCTACCGCCAAGCCATAGAGCAGCGTTATCGGTTCTTCAGTTATGGCGATGCCATGCTGCTGACGAAACAACAGGGACCGAGCAATAGGGATTAGCCAATCCCTATTGCTTAATCCCTTATCCCGAAAATAAAGGTCGGACTGTTTCTCTGATCTAAGAGGTAATACCATGAAATTTGAATTGCATACTACAGACGGCCTAGCGCGTCGTGGCCGCTTGGTTTTTGATCGCGGTGTGGTTGATACCCCCGCCTTTATGCCGGTGGGTACCTACGGCACGGTAAAAGGCATGACCCCAGAAGAAGTGACGGCCACAGGCGCGCAAATCTTACTGGGTAACACCTTTCATCTTTGGGTGCGCCCTGGCCAAGAAGTGATGAAATTGCACGGCGACTTGCATGATTTTATGAACTGGCAGGGCCCTATTTTAACGGACTCCGGCGGTTTTCAGGTGTTTAGTCTCGGCGATATCCGCACAATCACCGAAGAGGGCGTGTTTTTTCGCAATCCGGTAAACGGCGATAAAATATTCTTGTCTCCCGAAGTGTCGATGGAAATTCAGTACGACTTAGGCTCGGACGTGGTCATGATCATGGACGAGTGCACGCCGTTCCCTGCAACCTGGGAAGAAGCGAAGAAGTCGATGGAAATGTCATTGCGCTGGGCCAAGCGCTCGCGGGATCATTTCGATAAGCAAGGTAATAAGAATTCCTTGTTTGGCATAGTGCAAGGCGGCATGTACGAGGATCTGCGTGATGAGTCTTTAACTGGTCTGCTGGAAATCGGCTTTGACGGTTATGCCATCGGTGGCTTGGCGGTGGGTGAGCCCAAAGCAGAGATGCATAAAATTTTAGAGCATACCTGTCCGAAAATCCCCGCCGATAAACCCCGTTACTTAATGGGCGTCGGTAAGCCGGAAGACTTAGTGGAAGGCGTGCGCCGCGGCATCGATATGTTCGACTGCGTGATGCCAACCCGTAATGCTCGTAACGGTCATTTATTTACCACAGACGGTATCGTTAAAATTCGTAACGCCAAGTATAAGGTGGATACTGGCCCACTCGACGCCGAGTGCGATTGCTATACCTGTAAGAATTACTCGCGCTCTTATTTGCATCATTTAGACAAATGTAATGAGATTTTAGGCTCGCGTTTAAACACCATCCATAACCTGCGTTATTACCAAAGAGTAATGGAAGGTTTACGTGGAGCCATAGAGCAGGGTAAATTAGACGACTTTGTGGCAGACTTCTATGCGCGTCGTGGGCTTGCCGTTCCGCCTGTGGGCCAAGTTGCGGTAGAAAACGCCCAATAACGGCGTAATTGAACAGTTTTTGCCAGTTACGAACAGGTACTTAACCCTGCTTTGTAACTGGCTGCTAGGGATTTATCGTTTAATTATTTTATCTTTTAATTATTTTTTCGTTTAATCATCAATGAGGAATGGAACTAATGAATTTTATCTCTAACGCTTACGCTCAAGGTGGTGCTGGTGCCGATGGCGGCATGAGCATGATCATCATGCTGGCCGTATTTGGTTTGATTTTTTACTTTATGATTTTCCGCCCTCAATCTAAGCGCGTTAAAGAACATAAGAACTTGATGTCGTCCTTGAGCAAAGGCGATGAAGTGCTGACCAACGGTGGCTTGGTAGGAAAAATCGCTAAAATTACCGACGACAGCGATTATGTGTTGCTGAGTTTGAGCGAGCAAAGCCAAGTAACCATTAAGAAGGACTTTATTACTGCCGTCCTGCCTAAAGGTTCTATTCAGTCTCTGTAAGGCCTTAAAGGAGCACAGCGTGTTAAATCGATATCCGCTGTGGAAATACTTGATGGTGATCTTCGTGGTCGCCATCAGTTTTCTATATGCAGCACCGAACTTATTTGGCGAAGACCCAGCATTACAGATATCTGGCACCCGCGGTACTGAAGTCACGAACGCTATACTGGTTAAGACGGAACAGCGCTTAAAAGACGCGGGTATAGAGATTAAAAGTGCCGTATTGGAAGATAATCAGTTGTTGGTGCGTTTTCGCGACACCGACGATCAGTTAAAAGGCAAAGAGTTAACTGCCGAGCTGTTGGGTGATAAATACATCACGGCCCTCAATCTAGCGCCAGCCACGCCCCATTGGTTACAAGCCATAGGTGCGGGTCCGCTTAAATTAGGTTTGGACTTACGTGGTGGTGTGTACTTTCTGATGGAAGTGGACATGGACGAGGCAATTAATCGCGTCCAAGAACAACGAATTCAAGACTTCCGTACCGACTTACGGGAGAAGCGTCTGCGCTATTCTGGCGTATTAAACAAAGACGACGGCACCTTAGTGGTGTTTCGTGATGCTGAGACACGAGATCAAGGCTTAAGTTATTTGCGTAGTCGCTATCCAGATTTAGTGTTCTCTGATCGTGACAGCGGCGAGAATTTTGGTTTGTTTGCTGTGATGAGCGAGCAGCGCTTAAAAGAAGTAAAAGAATATGCGCTGCAGCAAAATATCACCATTATTCGTAACCGAGTGAACGAGCTAGGTGTGGCCGAGCCGTTGGTACAACGCCAAGGTGCGGATCGTATCGTAGTGCAATTGCCCGGTATTCAAGATACGGCGCGCGCTAAAGAAATTTTGGGCGCCACCGCCACCTTGGAGTTTCGTGTAATTGATGAACAAGCCGACTTAGCTGCAGCGGATGCTGGCCGAGTGCCGGCCAACAGCGAATTAATGCGCGATCGTAATGGCCGCGCCGTGGTGCTGCAAAAGCGGGTGATCTTGACCGGTGAGCATATCGTCGACTCGAGTGCGAGTATGGATGAGTTTAGCCGTCCGCAAGTGAATATCAGCTTGGACGCGCCCGGTGGCAGCCGCATGGCCGATTTTACTAAGGATAATGTGGGTCGCGCTATGGCGACGGTATTTACCGAATATAAAACTGGCGATAAGAAAAATGAGGATGGCTCAAGCCAGCTCTACAAACAGCAAGAAGTGATTAACATAGCCACCATCCAATCGCGTTTAGGGCGTAGTTTTCGCATTACCGGCATAGATACCATGGCGGAAGCGCAGAATCTGTCCTTACTGCTGCGTGCGGGTGCCTTGATTGCCCCCATTCAAATTGTTGAAGAGCGCACCATAGGCCCAAGCCTAGGGAAGCAAAATATCGAAAACGGTATTATGGCCATGCTGTTCGGTATGTTGGCCGTGGTGGTGTTTATGGGGGTTTATTATCGTAAGTGTGGCATGGTCGCCAATGTGGCTTTATTGGCGAACATAGTGATCATCATAGGCGTGATGTCGATGATCCCTGGCGCCACTATGACGCTGCCCGGCATCGCCGGTATCGTACTGACCATGGGCATGTCGGTGGATGCTAACGTGCTGATTTTTGAGCGTATTCGAGAAGAACTCAGAGACGGCCGCGGCGTGCAGCAAGCCATACACGTGGGTTACGACAAGGCATTCAGCACCATTGCCGACTCCAATATTACCACTTTGATCACCGCGATTATCTTATTTGCGGTAGGGACGGGCCCCATTAAAGGCTTCGCCATTACTTTGATCATAGGTATTTTGGCTTCCATGTTTACCGCTATTGTCGGCACAAGAGCCATCATAAACTTGCTCTGGGGCGGCAAACGTCTCAGCAAATTGTCGATATGAGGAAGTAATAGTATGTTTGAGATCCTCAGAACCCGAGAGCCTATCCGTTTCATGACCCAGGCCAAGCCGGCCTGTGCCGTGTCTTTGGTGTTGATCATCCTGTGTTTTGTCTCTTTGTTTACTAAAGGGCTGAACTGGGGGTTAGACTTCACTGGCGGTACCGTCATCGAAGTGGAGTATGCGCAGTCGGTCGAGTTAGATGATGTGCGTCAGCACTTAGAGCAAGCGGGCTTAAATGGTGCCACGGTGCAAAACTTTGGGACCAGCCGCGATGTGTTGATTCGTTTAGCACCGCAAGCGGACGTGGATGTACAGCAACAAGGCGATAGCGTTTTAGCTGCCGTGCAACAAGCCAATAACCCTGCCGAAATGACGCGCCTTGAATTTGTGGGCCCCGCCATTGGTAAAGAGTTAGCCGAGCAGGGTGGCTTAGCCATCTTGGCGGCGTTACTTTGTATTTTGGTTTACGTAGGTCTGCGTTTTGAATGGCGTTTAGCTTCCGGTGCCGTGGTGGCATTGATGCACGACGTGATTATTACGCTTGGTATTTTCTCTTGGCTGCAAATTGAAGTTGATTTAACCATAGTGGCAGCCTTGTTGACGGTAATAGGTTATTCGTTAAACGATACCATAGTGGTGTTTGACCGAGTGCGCGAAAGCTTTCGCCGCGTGCGCGACGTCAGTACAGTACAGATATTTAACGAAGCCATTACCGACACCTTGAGCCGTACCTTGATCACTTCTGCCACTACGTTAGTGGTGGTGTTGGCCTTGTTACTCAAAGGCGGTGTGCTGATCCAAGGTTTTGCGACGGCATTATTGATAGGGATAGGCTTTGGTACTTACTCTTCTATCTATATAGCCAGTGCTTGGGCTATGATGTTGGGTGTGAAACGTGAGCACATGCTCCCACCTCAGATTGAAAAGGAAGGGGCAGATCAGGATCCGCTGCCATAAGCGTTTTACTGAAGGGCCCACAGGGGCCCTTTTTATTGTGAAATGCATTTGCTACATGACAAACGTCATTGAGCTGCATAACATGAGTTCATAATGAGACAAGTTCGGAGCCGTCTTGAACCACAGATTAATGCTCGGCCCTTTAGTATTGCTAAGTTGCTTCTTGCTGGGCTGCAGTGCGCCACAAGTCGTTAAATCGACCTTGGTGCTGCCCATACCAATGCAGGTCTCATACGAAAGTGAGCTGGGAATTGCCCGTTTGGGGCAAATGTTAAACTCGCCAGGCTTAACGCCACAGCAGCGTGCTGAATTGTTTTTTCAGCGCGGCGTCATCTTCGATCGTGTAGGTTTGCGCGCTATGGCGCGTCTCGACTTTAACCGCGCGCTTCGCGAACGACCTGACTTTGCCGATGCCTATAATCTCAATGGTGTTTATTTAACGCAAAATCAGGAATTTGATGAAGCCTATGAGTCTTTTGACTCGGCGCTGGAGCTGGCTCCCGATTATGCTTATGCCAACCTAAACCGGGGCATAGCCTTGTATTACGGTGGCCGACCAGAATTAGCGGCAGTGGACTTGAAGGTGTTTCTCGATGAAGATCCGACCGATCCGTATCGCGTCTTGCTTTGGTATTTGGCGTTGCAAAAAATAGATGCTAAGTCGGCGCTCCAGTCTTTGAAAACGTTCCAACTGCAATATGGTAATGGCGATTGGGCGTGGGACATAGTGAATGTCTATTTGGGTACTGTGGATGAAGAGCAGTTACTCAATCGCATCAGTGACGAAAGCGCGGATAATCAAGAGTTAGCGGAGCGCTTATGCGAAACTTACTTTTATCTTGCCAAGCGAGCGCAGCATAACGGCGATCAACAGCAAGCTGAAGTCTATTTTAAGCTGGCCATCGCCACCAACGTCTATGATTTTGTTGAGCACAGATATTCGTTGTTGGAATTAGACTTAGCAGCAGAAGCCGCTAATCCTACTCGCTAAGCCAGAGTCCCCAGCATATTACTGAACTCATCAGAGCCAAGTGTGTTATCGCACTTGGCTTTTTTATTGTGCTTTTTTGTTCTTGCTCTCCTTCTTGATATGCCTTGGGCGGCTAGACGCTTACAGCGAGCTATGACTGTGCTAGAATCCTTTCCCTTAAGCACCCTTGGACCCTTGCTAGCTATGCTTGAGCAAATACGCATCGTGTTGGTTAATACCTCACACACTGGAAATATCGGCTCTGCCGCCCGCGCCATGAAAACCATGGGCCTCACCGAGTTATGGTTGGTTGATCCCGTCGGTACTATCGACGAGCAAGCTATCGCGCTGTCGGCGGGCGCTCATGACGTGCTGGAAAATGCCCGCATCGTGGGCACGCTGGCAGAAGCCGTCGCAGATTGTGGTCTGGTCATTGGCACCAGTGCCCGCTCGCGCACTTTATCTTGGCCTATGCTGGACGCACGCGAAGCCGGCGAGAAAGTACTGCGCGAAGCGCCACAGCATAAGGTGGCTTTGGTCTTTGGCCGTGAACGCACGGGGTTAAGTAACGATGAACTGCATCTGTGTCAGTTTCACGTGGCTATTCCTGCCAATCCTGATTACAGCTCCTTAAACTTGGCCATGGCCGTGCAGACCTTAAGCTATGAAGTACGTATGGCGTGGTTGGCGGCAGAACAAGCCAATGCTGAGCCTGAGGCTGGTTATCCATTGTCGGCGGATCTGGAGCGCTTCTACCAGCATTTAGAGCAGACCCTGCTCGAAACCGGCTTCATCATTAAACCCCATCCTGGGCAGGTGATGACTAAGTTACGCCGCTTGTTTAACCGCGCTCGCCCCGAAGAGCAGGAGCTTAATATCTTGCGCGGCATTCTCACTTCCATACAGAAAAATGGCCGCTCGTCCGATAATAATAGTTGAGTGTTTTAGTCGGGCTAATACTTGACTGAAATACTCAGGTATGGCAATCTGACCGCATGTGTAGCTAGGGTGAAATTAGATGAGACTAACATCAAAAGGGCGTTATGCAGTAACAGCCATGTTGGATGTAGCCTTGCACTGTGATGCGGGCCCCGTATCACTGGCCCATATCTCTGAGCGTCAGGGTATTTCTCTGTCGTACCTTGAGCAATTATTTGCGCGCTTGCGCAAGCATGGCTTAGTCAGTAGCGTGCGCGGTCCTGGCGGCGGTTATTTGCTGGGCCAGTCTCAAGCGGACATTTCTGTAGGCGCCATTATTACCGCAGTCGATGAGTCGGTAGACGCCACTAAATGCCAAGGTAAGGGCGATTGTCATAATGGCAGTCAATGTCTTACTCATACCTTATGGTGTGCGCTAAGCGACCGTATCAGTGATTTTTTAGAAGGTATTAGCCTCGCCGAGCTGGTTAACCAGCAATCGAGACGGCGTGTGCCTGAGCAGCAAGATAGCAGCTTAAGTCTGTTGACTCTGGACTAAGCAAGCAGCAATTGAGCCTAATTTTTAGTGTTAAATGTCGTGACAAGACTGCCAACCAAGCAGCGTCGTAATGGAGAATAAAATGAAACTGCCCATTTACCTCGACTATGCGGCTACCTGCCCGGTAGATCCACGCGTTGCCGAACAGATGATGCAATGCCTTACCCCTGATGGCATTTTTGGTAACCCAGCTTCTCGCTCCCACCGTTTCGGTTGGCAGGCAGAAGAGCGTGTTGATATCGCGCGTAACCAAATAGCCGACTTGATCAATGCAGACCCGCGCGAGATCGTCTTTACCTCTGGTGCCACCGAGTCTGATAACTTGGCCATCAAAGGCATTGCCAACTTCTACGGTAAAAAAGGTAAGCACATTATTACCTCTAAAACCGAGCATAAGGCTGTACTGGATCCTTGCCGTCAATTAGAGCGCGAAGGCTATGAGGTGACCTATTTAGAGCCTCAATCCAGTGGTCTGTTTACGCTAGAACAAATTGAAAACGCCATGCGTGACGACACCATTTTGGTGAGTATCATGCACGTGAATAACGAAACCGGCGTCATCCAAGACGTTAAGGCCATTGGTGCCTTATGCCGCAGCCGCAAGATCATGTTCCACGTTGATGCGGCACAGAGCGTTGCTAAAATTGATGTCGACGTAAAAGACATGAATATCGACTTATTGTCGATATCCGGTCACAAATCTTATGGCCCTAAAGGCATAGGCGCCCTCTATGTGTCTCGTAAACCGCGCGTGCGCTTAGAAGCACAAATGCACGGTGGCGGCCATGAACGTGGTATGCGCTCTGGTACTTTGCCGACTCACCAAATCGTGGGTATGGGCGAAGCGATGCGCATCGCTAAAGAAGAGATGCACAGCGAAGGCGAGCGTATCTTGGCTTTACGCCAGCGCTTGTATAACGGCCTCAAAGATATTGAAGAAGTGTATGTAAACGGTGATCTTGAGCGCCGAGTGCCAGGCATTTTGAACATCAGCTTCGCTTATGTGGAAGGTGAGTCACTGATCATGGCCTTGAAAGACTTAGCCGTGTCATCTGGATCTGCTTGTACTTCAGCCAGCCTAGAGCCCTCGTATGTATTGCGTGCTTTAGGGTTAAATGATGAGTTAGCACACAGCTCGATTCGTTTCAGCATCGGCCGTTTCACCACCGAAGAGCAGATTGACTACGCGATTACACTGGTGAACGAAGCCATCGGCCGCCTGCGTGACATGTCTCCATTGTGGGAAATGTTTAAAGACGGCATAGATTTGGATCAGGTTGAATGGGCACACCACTAAGGCGTTAAACCTAAATAATTGGTGTCTAAACCATTAAGCATTGAGTGAGGATTGGATCATGGCTTACAGCGAAAAAGTAATAGATCACTATGAAAACCCCCGTAACGTCGGCGGTTTTGATAAAAATGACCCCACCATAGCCACTGGCATGGTAGGTGCACCAGCTTGTGGCGACGTAATGAAGCTGCAGCTTAAGATTAACGACCAAGGTATTATTGAAGACGCCAAGTTCAAAACCTACGGTTGCGGCTCGGCGATTGCCTCAAGCTCCTTAATCACCGAATGGGTGAAAGGTAAAAGCTTAGAAGAAGCAGGCAGCATTAAAAATACCGATATCGCCGAAGAGTTGGCCTTGCCGCCAGTAAAAATTCACTGCTCAATTTTGGCAGAGGATGCGATTAAGGCCGCTATCGAAGATTATAAGAAGAAGAAAAACTTAGCGTAAACGGAGACACCATGGCGATCACCATTACCGATGCCGCAGCACACCGCGTGCAGACTTTCTTGACCAACAGAGGCAAAGGCTTAGGCTTGCGCTTAGGGGTGAAAACCTCGGGCTGCTCGGGTCTGGCCTATGTGCTGGAATTTGTCGATGAACTGGCTGAAGGCGATCAAGTGTTTGAGCATGGCGAGGTTAAGGTGATCGTCGATAGCAAAAGCTTGGTGTATCTGGACGGTACCGAACTCGACTTCGCCAAAGAAGGGTTGAATGAGGGCTTTAAGTTCAACAACCCTAATACCAATGGCGAATGTGGTTGCGGCGAAAGCTTTAACGTTTAAGCGCTTGGCATAATAGGATTCGGTATGACGGCACTGAGTAGTATGGCCCTAGATAAAATAGGGCAAGGCATGAATTACTTTGAACTGTTTGGCTTGAACCCACAGTTTGAGCTAGACAGCCAGCTGTTATCCGAGGCGTATCGGGGGCTGCAAATGCAGTTTCACCCCGATAAATTTGCCGCTCATCCCGAACGCGAGCGTCTGCTGGCAGTACAAACCGCTGCCTTTATTAACGATGCTTATACCAAGCTGAAACACCCGCTTAATCGTGCAGAGTACTTGTTGTCTTTGCAGGGCGTGGCACTTAATGCGGAACAGCAAACGTTAAAAGACTCGCGGTTTTTAATGCAGCAGATGGAATGGCGTGAGCAGCTCGAAGAATTGCCGCAGGCGGATGACATATTTTCTGCCATGCAGTCTTTTGAGCAAGAGTTGCAGCAGGCCACCAGCGATTATTATGCCGAGCTTGCGCAGCAATTGTCGGCTGCCGACTGGAACCTTGCCGCCGATACGGTACGTAAACTTAAATTCATGACTAAGCTGCATGCCGAACTCGAACGTTTGGAAGATGCACAGCAGGACTTCTAACCCTAATGGCATTACTACAAATTTCTGAGCCGGGCCAAAGCGCGGCTCCGCATGAACACAAGTGGGCAGTGGGTATCGATCTGGGTACCACAAATTCGTTAGTGGCCGTGGTGCGCAGCGGTGTGCCCGAAACCCTGAACGACGAACTAGGTCGTGATTTGCTGCCCTCAGTGGTGCATTACGGTACTCAAACGCTGCGTGTGGGGTTTGACGCCAAGCATGAAGCCGATCAAGACCCTCAATATACGATTTCCTCTGTTAAACGCTTACTGGGCAAAGCCTTGGCCGATATTCCGCGCCAGCGTTTACCTTATGTGTTTAATGATAATGATAAAGGCCTTATCAGCCTAGACACCCCGCAAGGGCCGGTTAATCCGGTGCAGGTGTCGGCCGAAATCCTCAAAGTGTTGGCTGCGCGTGCCGAGGCAAGCCTTGGCAATCCGGTGCAAGGTGCCGTGATTACCGTGCCCGCCTACTTTGATGATGCCCAGCGCCAAGGCACCAAAGATGCGGCGCAATTAGCGGGCTTAAATGTATTGCGGCTGCTTAACGAGCCGACCGCCGCCGCTATCGCCTATGGCTTAGACTCAGGCCAAGAGGGCGTGATTGCCGTGTTTGACTTGGGCGGCGGCACCTTTGATATCTCTATTTTGAGATTGCATCGCGGTGTCTTTGAAGTGTTGGCCACAGGTGGCGATTCCGCTCTGGGCGGCGATGACTTTGATCATATGGTGGCAGATTGGATCCAGCAGCACGCCAAGCTTACCGCTCTTAACCCCAGTCAACAGCGTAATCTGCTGGATGTGGCCTGCAGCGCTAAGCAAAGCCTGACCGATAACGATTCTGTGCAAGTAAGCTGGCAAGGTTGGCAGGGCAGCTTAAGCCGCGATGAGTTTGACGCGCTAATTTTACCTTGGGTAAATAAAACCCTGAAGGCTTGTCGTCGTGCATTAAAAGATGCGGGCGTGATGGCCGCTGAGGTGCAAGAAGTGGTGATGGTAGGGGGCTCAACCCGCGTGCCATTAGTACGCTCGCGCGTAGCCGAGTTTTTTGCCACCGAGCCTTTAACCAGTCTGGATCCAGATAAAGTCGTCGCCATAGGTGCGGCCATTCAGGCTGATGTGCTGATCGGTAACAAGCCGGACAGCGATATGCTGTTGTTAGATGTGATCCCGCTCTCTTTAGGCCTAGAGACCATGGGCGGTTTGGTGGAAAAAGTGATCCCGCGCAACACCACTATACCGGTGGCGCGCGCCCAAGAATTTACCACCTTTAAAGATGGCCAAACCGCTATGGCTATCCATGTGCTGCAAGGCGAGCGCGAACTAGTGGCGGACTGCCGCTCTTTGGCGCGCTTTAATTTGACGGGTATTCCACCGATGGCGGCCGGTGCGGCACATATTTTAGTGACCTTTCAGGTAGACGCAGACGGTTTGTTATCGGTGAGTGCCATGGAGAAATCCTCAGGCGCACAGGCGGCCATTGAAGTTAAACCTTCTTATGGCTTAGCCGAGGCCGACATCACTCAGATGCTGACCGCTTCGTTTGAACATGCTAAAGATGACATAGCCGCGCGTATGCTGGCCGAGCAAAAAGTCGAAGCGGCGCGCGTCATTGAGAATATCAACAGTGCGCTGGCCAATGATGCGGCCTTACTAAGCGAGTCCGAACTTGCCTTAATCCTGGCCAGTGTTGCCAGCTTGCAGCAAACTGCTCATGGTGACGATCTCGCGGCCATCAAACTGGCCATCGAACAAACAGACCAACAAACGGCTGACTTTGCCGCCCGTCGTATGGATGCGTCCATTCGTCGAGCCCTGGCCGGACAACGAGTAGATAAGGTGTAATATGGCTAAGATTGTATTTTTGCCTCATGCGGAGCTGTGCCCAGAGGGTGCTGAAGTTGAAAGCCTGCCCGGTGAGACGGTATTGGATGCGGCGCTGCGCAATGGCATTGATATCGAGCATGCCTGTGAAAAGGTCTGTGCTTGCACCACCTGCCATATCATAGTGCGTGAAGGCTTTGACTCACTGAATGAAAGTAGTGAGCTAGAAGATGACATGTTAGATAAAGCGTGGGGACTCGAGCCTGAGTCGCGGTTGGGCTGTCAAACTCGTTTAACCGACGAAGACTTAGTAGTAGAGATCCCTATGTACACAGTTAACATGGTGTCTGAGAGCCAATAATTGGAGCAAAGCTATGAGCCTTAAATGGACAGACAGTCGAGAAATAGCGCTCGATCTTTTAGAAGCCTATCCGGATACGGATCCTAAAACAGTGCGCTTTACCGATCTACATCAGTGGATCTGTGAACTGGACGGTTTTGATGATGACCCTAAGCGCTCCAATGAGGGCATCTTAGAGGCGGTGATCATGATCTGGATGGATGAGTTTGATTGATGGGTGAGGTATGAAGAGGGAGGCGTGAGGTGAAAAACACTCCTGCTTGTTCTTAAACCGACATCTAAAGCCACCGTTTGATGACGGTGGCTTTTTTGTTTTTCAGGCCTATGCTCGGTTACCTTAGCCACAATAATTAAATTACCGGCAAGCAGTGTTAACGGAGGCGGTTTTTACGTATAATTGCGCCGTTTTCATACCCAAACCTTCGGGTTAACCTATTAAGGAATCAAGATGGCTATCGAACGTACTTTCTCTATCATCAAGCCTGATGCAGTAGCAAAAAACTTAGTTGGCGCTATCTATCAGCGTTTTGAAGCCGCTGGTCTGAAGATCGTTGCTGCTAAAATGGTACACCTAGACAATGCTAAGGCTGAAGGTTTCTACGCCGAGCACAGCGAGCGTCCTTTCTTTAAAGCGCTGGTTGACTTTATGACTTCAGGTCCAGTTATGGTTCAGGTACTGGAAGGCGAAAACGCCGTACTGCGTCACCGCGAAATCATGGGTGCTACTAACCCAGCTGACGCTTTGGCTGGAACGCTGCGCGCCGACTACGCTGACAGCATCGACGAAAACGCCGTTCACGGTTCAGATGCGCCTGCTTCTGCTGCCCGTGAAATCGCGTATTTCTTCAGCGATGCTGAGCTGTGCCCACGCACACGTTAATTCTCAGCTTGCTTGATGCAAGTTGCTGAAAAAAAGGAGCCTAGGCTCCTTTTTTTTGTGCCTGCTATTGGCAAGAGTCACTTGCTTATGTCTTGTATACTTTTTTGTTAAAAAATTAAACATTTTGTGTTTAAATTGTTTACATTTGATTTGGCTTAAATCATTATCTGTTTCTGGTAATAGGACCTATCTAAGACTCAATATGCAGGAAGCAAATTTAATGACGACAAAATCAGCCCTTCACACTCCCGTTGTACGCCCCGAGGATGAAAATCTTGGGGTAGTAGCGAACATAGCCTACGGCTTTCAACACGTACTCACTATGTATGGCGGCATTATCGCCGTGCCCTTAATTGTGGGCCAAGCCGCCGGTTTAACCTCAGCAGAAATTGGCTTATTGATTGCCGCCTCATTGTTTATAGGTGGCTTAGCGACCTTGCTGCAGACCGTTGGTATACCATTTTTTGGTTGTCAGCTGCCACTGGTACAAGGTGTATCCTTTGCTAGTGTGGCAACAGTGGTGGCTATCGTCACCTCAGGCGGTGGGCTGCCCTCGGTATTTGGCGCGGTAATTGCCGCTTCTCTTATCGGTTTTTTGATTACGCCAATTTTCTCTAAGATTATTAAATTTTTCCCGCCGCTGGTGACCGGAGCCGTGATCACTACCATAGGCTTGACGTTAATGCCGGTGGCGGCGCGTTGGGCGATGGGAGGCAACAGCAAGGCTCCTGACTTTGGTAGCATGACCAATATAGGGCTTGCCGGATTAACGCTGGCTCTGGTGCTATTGCTCAGTAAATTAGGTAATGCCGCCATTAGCCGCTTATCTATTTTGCTGGCCATGGTGCTCGGCACTGCGGCGGCTTGGGGACTTGGACTTGTGAGCTTTGCTAAGGTAACCGAAGGCGATATTTTTGCCTTCCCAACGCCGTTTCATTTTGGCGCGCCTACTTTTGAGTTGGCCGCTATTATTTCTATGTTTATCGTTGTGTTAGTTATCTTGGTTGAAACCTCCGCGGATATTTTGGCGGTAGGTGACATTATTGGTACTAAAGTGGACGAGCGTCGCTTAGGAGATGGTCTGCGCGCCGATATGATATCGAGCGCAGTCGCGCCTTTGTTTGGCTCTTTCACCCAAAGTGCCTTTGCGCAAAACGTAGGCTTAGTGGCGGTCACAGGGGTAAAGAGTCGCTTCGTGGTATCGTTTGCCGGTCTTATCTTAATGACCTTAGGTTTGCTGCCTATTATGGGCCGAGTGATAGCCACAGTGCCGACAGCCGTGTTGGGTGGGGCGGGTATCGTCTTGTTTGGTACGGTGGCGGCCAGTGGTATTCGCACGCTGGCTAAGGTGAATTACCACAACAACATGAACCTGATTATTCTGGCCACTTCTATCGGTTTTGGTATGTTGCCGATTGCCGCACCGACCTTTTATCATGCCTTCCCCGACTGGTTCGCCACTATTTTTCATTCAGGCATCAGCTCCACCGCTATCATGGCTATCTTGCTGAACTTATTGTTTAACCATATGAAGCTGGGCAACTCGGATCAACAGTCGGTGTTTGTGGCTGGCATAGAGCGTAGCATTCGGCCCGAAGCACTCCGGAATTTATCGGAAGGAGATTATTTCACCGAAGGTAAGCTGTTTGATGTGGAAGGCAACGAAGTTTGCGTAACGGCTGATTGCGACGATAACCTAAAGCCTGCGCATGAACATTAATTAGTAACGTAAATCACCACCTTTATTAAGCCGCCCTCGGGCGGCTTTTTTGTGCATCATGCAGGGTAAACTAGTCCGGCAACCTAAGTGCGACCGGTGCGGGTACTGCTGGCAAGATGACGTTAATTTCTGTACAATTTTGCGCCCTGACGCTCTGTTCAAAAAGCAAGAGGCAACCGAATGAGTGAAACTAAAATAAACCTGCTGGATCTGGATCGTAATGGTGTGCGTGCGTTCTTTGATGAACTAGGCGAAAAGCCGTTTCGAGCCGATCAAGTGATGAAATGGATCTATCACTTCGGTTGTGACGACTTTGAGCAAATGACCAACATTAACAAGGAGTTGCGCGCTAAGTTACAAGAAAAAGCCGAAATTCGTGCGCCCGAAATCAGCGTCGAAAAAATCTCCGAAGATGGCACCATTAAGTGGGCCATGATGGTGGGCGATCAAGAAGTCGAAACCGTGTATATCCCAGACGGCGACCGCGCTACCCTGTGTGTGTCGTCCCAAGTGGGCTGTGCGCTGGACTGCAAGTTTTGTTCTACCGCCCAGCAAGGTTTCAATCGTAATCTTAAAGTCTCGGAAATTATCGGCCAAGTGTGGCGCGCCGCCAGTCGAGTGGGTTTTATTCGCGACACCGGCCGCAAACCCATTACTAATGTGGTGATGATGGGCATGGGCGAGCCGCTGCTTAATCTCAATAATGTGGTGCCGGCCATGAGCTTGATGTTGGAAGACTATGGCTTTGGCTTGTCTAAGCGCCGCGTGACCTTGTCGACCTCAGGTGTGGTGCCAGCGCTCGATAAGATGGCTGACATGATAGACGTGGCGCTGGCCGTGTCGTTGCACGCGCCCAACGATAAGTTGCGCTCACAAATCATGCCTATCAACGATAAATACAACATCGCCATGTTGATTGCCAGTATCCGTAATTACATCAGCAAATCTACGGCTAATCAGGGCAAGGTGACCATAGAGTATGTGCTGTTAGATCACGTAAATGATGATATGCAACACGCTCATGAGTTAGCCGAGTTATTAAAAGATTTACCTTGTAAAATTAATTTGATTCCCTTTAATCCGTTCCCTGATAACGAGTACGAAAAGCCGAGTAATAGTCGTATTGACCGCTTTAATAAAGTATTGATGCAATATGGTAATACGGTGACCATTCGTAAAACTCGGGGCGATGATATAGATGCGGCTTGCGGTCAATTAGTGGGCGACGTTATCGATCGCACTAAGCGCACTCAGAAAAAACAGATGCAGCAAGAAACTATATCCGTCACAATGCTTTAACGACCCTTAGTACACTCGCTTTCAGCGAAAATGCCGACTAAATGAGCAAGTGGTGGTTCGTTTTTGCAGATACGGAACGATTTTTACGCATCGTTGTCAGGTTTATGAGGCCACTCGGTTGAGCCGACTATGATAAGCTGACCGTTAATAAAGTTATTGTGTTTTAATGTCGTTTTAACAGTGCAGCCGCCTGCACCAGTCCAAGGCGTGTGAACTAACAGTTTGAACTAACAATAGTAATGTAACGAATAGGGTTGTGCTGGAGTCAATGGTTCCGATGCCAAGCTAGGCGCGAGGATTAGCAAGACCCCAGCCACGGTTTATGGTAAGCAGTGTACTTTGTAAACAGCTGTGGTTTAAGCCAATAGGTGTTTCCCCAAGTGCGGTTATTTCCAGACTCAGAACAGGCTAGGCGATTGTTATATAATGACTATTAATGAGACAGACTCTCAGCCTCAGGCTGAACTCAAAGCAAGTACCGGCCCGGGCGTATTATTGCGCAATGCGCGTGACGCTAAAGGCTGGACCCAAACAGAGGTGGCGCGCAGATTAAACCTGCGCTTGGCGGTGATCGAATCGATTGATAGCGATCATTATAAGGCCGGCGTGGCGCTGACATTTTTGCGTGGTTACGTTAAAGCCTACGCCAAGGTGGTGGGCGTGCCGGAAGCCGAGGCGTTAGCAGCGTTTGATAGCATGAGCCATGAGCAGTTTAAAGTTGAAAAGCCCATGCAAAGCTTTTCCAAAAAAACGCGCCAACAAGCCAGTGATAAATGGCTAAAACGCATCAGCTGGCTGGTGTTTTTAGGCCTGCTTGCCTCACTCTTCTATTGGTGGTGGCATGATGGTGGTGCACGTCAGCAAGACCCGCAGCAGTTTGATACTAGCCTTAGCTCAGCAGAAAAAAACTCAGCTGATAACAGCTCGCCAGACACTGGAAGCTCAGACACGCGCCCCTCAGATACGGATCTAACGCAACCTGCAGTAGTGCTACCTACATTAGTGTTACCTGAGTTAAATGACGGCGATGCCAGCGAGCAGCCGTTGGGCTCGGCTACGAATCCAGAAGCATCGGTTACAGGTGAAGCCAGCGCCAGCGAATCTGACAATGGCCTTGATAGCAATGTTACGTTAGATGGTGCGACCACCAGCGTGGCAGTAACGGATGCAGATGCAACCAATGCAAACGATGCCGCTTCTACAGAGAACGCCAGCCAGCCGGTCGCCAGTCCTGACGCTGACAATGCTCGCTTGCTAAGCTTAAGTTTTACCGATGACTGCTGGATTAAAATTACCGACAGTCGAGGTAAAGTGTTGAGTGAAGGCGTTAAAAAAGCTCAGCAGTCTTTAGCTCTTGAAGGTGAACCGCCCTTTAAGTTGATCTTGGGTGTGCCGACAGCGGTGAGCCTTGAGTATCTAGGTAAAGCCGTCGACTTATCTTCGTTTCGTGCCGGTCGGGCCGCTCGACTGACAGTACCGCAATCTTGATCTAAGAGTAAATCATGTCCTTACCTGAAACTCCTATCAAACGTCGCCTGTCCAAGCAAATTCGTGTCGGCTCAGTCTTAGTGGGGGGAGATGCCCCCATTACCGTGCAGACCATGACCAACACCCTGACCACGGATGTTGAGGCGACACTGGCGCAAATTCGTGCCGTAGAAAAAGTCGGCGCCGATATAGTACGTATCTCAGTCCCCACGATGGAAGCGGCTGAAGCCTTCAAGTTGATCCGCGCCGGCACCACAATGCCACTGATTGCCGACATCCATTTTGATTACCGTATTGCGCTACAAGTGGCCGAATATGGCGCCGATTGCCTGCGTATTAACCCGGGTAATATTGGTAATGAAAAAAGGATCCGTGCCGTGGTCGATTGCGCGCGCGATAAAGGTATTCCGATCCGTATCGGTGTCAATGGTGGCTCGTTAGAAAAAGACATCCAAGAAAAATACGGCGAGCCCAATTCTGCCGCCTTGGTCGAGTCAGCCATGCGCCACGTCGACATCTTAGATAGATTGAATTTCGACCAATTTAAAGTCAGCGTTAAAGCCTCGGATGTGTTTTTAGCCGTGGGTGCCTATCGTGAACTGGCGCGCCAAATTGAGCAACCGCTGCATTTAGGCATTACCGAAGCCGGTGGCTTTCGTGCCGGCGCCGTTAAATCGGCGATTGGTCTTGGCATGCTATTAAGTGAGGGCATAGGCGATACCTTGCGTATTTCACTGGCGGCGGATCCGGTAGAAGAAATCAAAGTGGGCTTTGATATTCTCAAATCTTTGCGTATTCGCACTCGTGGTATCAACTTTATCGCCTGTCCGTCTTGCTCGCGCCAAGAGTTTGATGTGATAAGCACGGTTAATGAGCTTGAGCGACGACTCGAAGATCTGGTGCTGCCGATGGACGTCTCCATTATTGGCTGCGTGGTCAATGGCCCAGGTGAAGCGCTAATTTCCGACTTAGGCTTGGCCGGTGCTCAGCGTAAAAGTGCCCTGTATGAAAGTGGCGAGCGGGTCGGGCGTTTGGACAATAACAGTCTTGTGGATACGCTCGAAGCACGTATTCGAGCCAAGGCCGCCATGATGGATCCCAACGGGCGGATAGCCATCATTAACCATAAATAGTCAGTCATTAGTAATAGTGCGAACATACTTATTTATCCTGATGTGACTGGCTGCCTTCATTCGCTTCTAAGGTCGGGGTTTAATAAGCCGGGCTTTAATAATTAGAGATACAGTTGTGACAAAAGTTGTGGCAAAAAAAATCCAAGCTATTCGTGGTATGAATGACTGCCTGCCGGAGCAAACGCCGACTTGGCAAGCGGCAGAAACCGCCTTACGTCAATTGATGAGTAGCTATGGCTACGCCGAAGTACGCATGCCGATCATGGAAAGCACGGGTCTATTTCGTCGCGCTATAGGTGAAGTGACCGATGTGGTCGAAAAAGAAATGTATACCTTCGACGACCGAAACGGTGAAAGCATGACGCTGCGTCCAGAAGGGACGGCGGGTTGTGTACGCGCCGGCATCGAACACGGTTTGTTGTATAACCAAGAGCGCCGCATGTGGTATATGGGTCCCATGTTTCGCTATGAGCGCCCGCAAAAAGGCCGTTATCGTCAGTTTCATCAATTTGGCGTCGAAGTGTTTGGTCTTCAAGGACCCGACATAGACGCGGAATTGATCATGCTTACCGCGCGTCTGTGGAAGCAATTAGGCGTGAGCGAGCATTTAGTGCTGCAGCTCAACAGTTTAGGTCAGCCAGCTGAGCGCGCCGAATATCGCCAAGCCTTGGTGACTTACCTAGAACAGTTTTTTGATAAGCTCGATGAAGACAGTCAACGCCGTTTATACACCAATCCGCTGCGCGTGTTGGACAGTAAAAATGAACAAGTACAAGCGCTTTTGCAAGACGCACCTGTGCTAAGTGATTATTTTGGCCCACAAACGCAGGCGCACTTTACGGGTTTAACCGCCTTGTTAACCGCCGCCGGTATCGAGTTTGAATTGAATCCGCGTTTAGTGCGCGGTTTGGATTATTACAACCTCACGGTATTCGAGTGGGTGACCGAGAGCCTAGGTGCTCAGGGCACCGTCTGTGGTGGTGGCCGTTACGACGGCTTAGTAGAGCAACTCGGTGGCCACGCGACGCCAGCGGTGGGTTTTGCTATGGGCATGGAGCGTTTAGTACTGCTGCTCGAAACTCTCGCCCCAGATGCGAGCGAACCTGCCTTAGCCGATGTTTATATCGCAATTATGGGTGAGAGCACGCAAACGGCCGGTTTTGCGCTGGCGGAACAATTGCGCGACCAATTGCCAACGCTAAACGTGCTCAGCCATTGCGGCGGCGGTAACGTTAAAAAGCAATTAAAGCGTGCCGACAAGAGCGGTGCCGGTATTGCTTTGATCTTGGGCGAAGACGAAGTGGCCCGCGGTGAAGTCACCGTTAAATATTTACGCGGTCAAGGCGAACAACAAACCTTGACGCTGGATGAACTTATTGCACAGCTGAAAAAGGTGATCTAAGTGGATTTTAATAGCACGGAAGAACAGCAACTAGAAACCCTCAAACGTTGGTGGGCAGAATACGGTAAGTCCATTATTTTGGGTGCAGTGGTGGGCTTGGCTGGTTTATTTGGCTGGCGTTATTATCAAGATAATCAAGTAGCAACGCGCGCTGTGGGGGCGGATGACTTTGTTAAGGTCAGCACTCAGTTAGCCACTCAAGGAAGCGAGTCCTTTACTGAGGTCGCAGCCTTTGTTGAGCGTAATAAAGGGAATAACTACGGTGAGCTGGCCGCTCTCTTACTGGCTGGCGAAGCGGCGGCAGCCAATCAGTTACCGCTAGCGCAAGAGCAGCTGGAGTTGGCCTTGGCCGGCACTAAAGACGCGGCGTTAAGCGACACCATACGTTTGCGTTTAGCTCGTGTTTTGCTGGCCCAAGATAAAGCCGATGAAGCGCAAGCTCAGCTTAATGGCGTTAAGCAAGAAGCCTTTAGCGCCCTGCGCAGTGAAATTCAGGGTGACCTGTACGCAGCCAAAGGCAATACCGATGAGGCATATCTGGCTTATCAAGCGGCTTCAGAGGCGGGCGGTTTAAATAATAATCCGGCCCTGAAGCTAAAATTGGATAACTTAGCCGTGGCCAATTCAGCTGTGGTTGCAAGCCCTGTGGTGAGCAGTGAGGGCGATAAAGAATGAAAACACGCAACTCCCTAACGCTCATCTTGCCGGTGCTGTTGGGCCTCAGCCTGATTGGTTGCTCCAGTGAGCCGAACTTAACCCCTATGAGCTCATTGCCCGAAGTGGGTAATACCTTAAAAGCTAAAACCGTGTGGTCTGGTTCTATAGGTAAGGGCGTAGGTGAATATTATTCACAGCTTAGCCCAGTAGTAGAAGGCGATCGTTTGTTTGCCGCATCACGCGATGGCATTTTGGCCGCGTTTGATAAGGAAACCGGCAAGCGCCAATGGCAGCTGCGCATTGATAAGCTCGCCATCAACGAACAACACCGTAGCCCGCGTATCGCCGGTGGCTTAACCGCAGCCTATGGTAACCTCTATTTTGGCTCAGAAAACGGCATAGTCTATGCGGTTTCTCAGGCTGACGGTGAGCTACTGTGGACTAAAAGTGTTGCCGGTGAAGTACTGGCCGCCCCGGCAGTAGATGAAGGTAAAGTGGTGGTGCACACCAGTGCTGGAAATCTGATAGCGCTGGACTCAACGACGGGCGCCCAACAATGGCAATTGCGCAATGAGCAGCCTAGCCTGACACTGCGCAGCCAATCCACACCTGTCACCGCGGGTGGTGCCGTACTATACGGCCGCGCCGATGGTCGCTTAGGCATAGCCTTATTGGCCAACGGTCAGCCGGTACGTGATACTCGGATTGCCAACCCTCGTGGTGCTACCGAATTAGAGCGTATGGTAGACGTGGCGGCCAAACCGGTGATTTTGGGCGATATTCTGTTCACAATCGCATATAATGGCCAGCTAACTGCTCATCAGTTGATTTCTGGCCAAGAATTATGGAAGCGCCAGTATCAGGGCTCTCAGGATCTCAGCACCGACGGACGCCTACTTTATATCAGCGATAGCCGCAGTCATTTGTTTGCGGTCGATGCCCGTAGTGGCATGGAAGTATGGTCGAACACCGAGTTGGAAAACCGCCAGCTAACGGCATCTGTGGTATTTGGTGATTATCTGGTGGCCGGTGACGCCGAAGGATATTTGTACTGGTTTGATAGTCAAACCGGCGAGCTAAAATCCTTACAGCGTGTTGATAGCAAAGGGCTGTATGTCGCTCCTATTGTGGACGGTAATACGCTTTATGTGCAAAGCCGCAGCGGTGATTTATTGGCCATAGCCCAACCTTAATCCTGAGTTAATTGAGCCTGGTTAATCGAATTTAAATTAAGTGACACCACCGGCTTCTGATCCCACGATCAGGAGCCGTTATTGTTTTTTGGAGACAGATTTTATGATGCCAGTAGTGGCTCTAGTGGGCCGCCCCAACGTGGGCAAATCCACCTTATTTAACCGCTTAACCCGCACCCGAGACGCGCTCGTCGCCAACTTTCCCGGTTTAACCCGCGATCGCCAATATGGCCAAGCTAAGATTGGTGAATTGGAATTTATCGTGGTTGATACCGGCGGTATCGATGGTTCAGAAGAAGGCATAGAGCTAAAAATGGCGGCGCAGTCACTGGCCGCCATCGATGAAGCAGATGTAGTGCTGTTTATGGTTGACGGTCGCGCGGGCTTAAGCTCAGCTGACGAAGCACTGGCTACGCACTTGCGTCGTAGCCAAAAGCGCACCTTGCTGGTGGTGAACAAAACCGACGGCATAGATCCCGATTCTGCGGTCAGTGAATTTTATCAACTGGGTTTGGGTGAAGTGTACCCGATTGCGGCCAGCCAGGGGCGTGGCGTACTTAGCTTGATTGAAATTGCCTTAGCCCCTCAGCTTGAAGAGTTGGCTGCTGAGCATGAGCAATTGGCGGCGGCCGCCGAGGCACAAGCTGAGCTCGAAGCTGAGTCTGGTGAAGACGCTGACGAGGAATTTGATTTCTCAGGTCTAGACGAAGAACAAATTCAAGACTTGCTGGCGGTGATGGATGAAGCTAACGAAGAAGAAGCCCAGCAGTTTGCCGACTTACCGATCAAACTTGCCATCGTCGGTCGCCCCAACGTAGGTAAATCCACACTCACCAACCGTATCTTAGGCGAAGAGCGAGTGGTGGTGTATGACCAACCCGGTACTACCCGAGATTCGGTTTATATTCCGATGCAGCGGGACGAGCAAGATTATATTTTGATCGATACCGCAGGTGTACGTCGCCGTGGCCGCGTTAATGAAACCGTAGAAAAATTTTCGGTGATCAAAACCCTTAAAGCCATCGAAGACGCCAATGTGGTGTTGCTGATTTTGGATGCGCGCGAAGGTATTTCCGAGCAAGATTTAAACTTATTAGGCTTCGTGCTTAATGCGGGCCGCAGTATCGTACTGGCGGTTAATAAGTGGGACGGGCTAGAGAATGACGCGCGCGAAGAAATTAAGCGCGAGTTAGATCGCCGCTTAGGTTTCATCGACTTTGCGCGTCTGCACTTTATTTCGGCTTTGCACGGCAGTGGCGTAGGTAACTTGTTTGATTCGGTTAAAGAGGCTTATACCTCTGCCACTAAGCGTGTAAATACTTCTATGCTGACTCGCATCATGATGATGGCGCAAGACGATCACCAGCCGCCGCTAGTGAGTGGTCGCCGTGTGAAGCTGAAATATGCCCACGCCGGTGGTTACAACCCACCGCGCATTATCGTGCACGGCAATCAGGTGAAATCCTTACCTGAATCTTACAAACGTTTCTTGATCAACTACTTCCGTCGTTCCTTACAAATTATGGGCACGCCAATTCGGGTCGAATTTAACGAAGGTGAAAACCCGTATGCAGGCATCAAGAATAAATTGACGCCGAATCAGATGCGCAAACGTAAGCGCTTGATGAAGTTTAATAAGAAGAAATAATCATTTTTTGTATATAGAAAACGCCAGCTTGCTGGCGTTTTTTTTTGCTTAATCTAGGGGCCCGTCAGGGGCTGATGTTCACCTAGCTTTAAGCCGGCGTGGCCGCGCCGACCGGCTCGCCATGATCTTGCATGAACAGAAAGTGAGCGTGATTGCGGCGTAATATTTTACGTTTTACTTTTTTCATTAAGATATTGCGCCGCGAAGACCAGACGGTTTTACGCTTTTTCAATACGCTTTGTTTACGTTTTTGCATCTTAGGTCCTTATATGGCGATGGCGCAGTCGGTGGCCGCACCAGTGTGTGAGGAGGACAGTTTATAGCGACACAGTAAATAGCAGCAAGAACCCAAGGTAAAGTGACATTTTTATTAAAGATTGGGTTGGGCCGTTTGTTACTCTGTTGCCACGCTTGTGCCGTAATTTGGGCTGAAATTCAGATCGGTACGCGCGTTATCTTGCCACAACAGGCTTTGATAATACTGGCGAACATTATTTACAAATTGTTTGGTTTCGCGGCCTCTAGCATAACCATAACGTGTTTGGCTGTACCACTTAGGTTGGTGCAACAGCGGCAGATTGGCTTTTACTTGTGCCCAAGCATCAGGATCTTGACCTAATTGCACGGTGAGGCGGCGCACGTCCAACACATGACCTAAGCCGATGTTGTAAGCGGCTAATGCAAACCAAACACGCTCGGCATCTGGGATAGAATCTGGCAAGCGGCTCATTAATGATTGTAAATATTGGGCGCCGCCGCGAATACTTTGCTCAGCATTGAGCCGGTTAGTCACGCCGACCCGCTTGGCCGTATCTTCGGTGAGCATCATCATACCTCGTACGCCGGTATAAGACTCGGCTTTAGGATCCCAGTGGGATTCTTGATAGCTCATGGCGGCGAGTAAGCGCCAATCCAGCTCACCCGCATGGCGCTCAAATAGTGGCTGATAGCGGGGCAGTAACGTCTCTATACGGCTTAAGTAGGTGCGGGTATCCACGTAATCAAACTGCTGCACATGGCCAAAATATTTTTCATGCAAACGCGCTAAAGAACCACTCTGTGTTTGCTCGGCAAAAAAATCGAGCAGGGCGCCCTGGGCACTGTGATCTGCCCGCTTGTCCCATATCCAAGCCACGGGGAGTGGTTCTCCCACAGTAAAGGCCTCTGCTATATCTGGATAATAGCGCTGAGTTCTGGCGAGTAAGATATCTGATACTAAGGTGTAATCGCTGTTGTCCTCGGCGACTTGGCGCAATAAGTCTTCTTCGTCGGTATCAACGCGCGTCTCCCACTTTAGTTTGGAAGCTTCTGCCTTGGACTGCTGCTGTAACTGGGATAACCATTGGGCTTGGCTGGAGTCAGCTAGCACCGAAATAGTGCCATCAATCTCGCTTATATCCTGAGGCTTAAGCTCGCCCTTGCGATACACAAGGGTGTGCGAAATATGATAGTAGCTGGGGCTAAAGCGATACAGCTCACGGCGTTGGGGTGTATTGGTGAGACCGGCGGCCAACATGTCCACTTTATTTGAATCTAACAGCGCAAATAACTCACCTAAACTGTATGCGGGCACCATGGACAACTCCACGCCCAAAGAATCGGCAAACTGACTCGCCAGCTCATAATCTAAGCCTTCTTGCTGGCCGTCACGCAAAAAATAATATAGCGGATGATATAAGGTGCCAACCCGTAATTGCCCTAGGCTCTGAATGTCTGAAATTTGGTTGCCCTTAGTGCTGGTGTCATCACAACCAGCTAATGGCAGCAGGCTAATTAACAGCAGGGTAGATAATAATATGTGGCGCAAAAGCCGTCCCTCATCTTGCTTTAAGTCCATTTTATAACAGATGTAGCGTCCTGCGTCAGGCCAATAGCCCAACTTGAGCGCCAGTATCTGGCAAGTGTGCCAGCCAAAACACGATATTAAGAGTACGACTAAAAGGGGATAATGGCGCTGGCCAAGAGCGCCATTCGCGATTGAACGTGAGTATAAAACATGCGCTCATAAATGAGCGTCGACAGAGCAGGGGGGGAAACCTATAATACCGCGACTTCTCATCCCCCCATTCACTCAGCTTTGAGAATTGCCACTATGGAAATACTGCGCGGCTTACCCGCTTTGTCCGGTTTTAGAACCCAAGCCTTGGTTCGCCAAGCTCAGCAACTGGCTTTACCGCTGGCTGAGATTGAAACCGAATACGTACACTTTGTTGCTCTAAACGCCAACCTCGAGGCGGACGCACGCAACACCTTAATCGACTTACTCGACAGTCCAGCCCAAGGCATTACGCCTGCAGCCGATAGCCTGTTGGTTTTGGTTACTCCAAGACCGGGCACGCTTTCTCCTTGGTCAACTAAGGCTACCGACATTGCGCATAACTGCGGCCTGCATCAAGTAGCACGCATAGAGCGCGGTATTTGTTACTACTTAAGCTTCAGCCGCACGCCTACAGCTGCCGAGCTGGCAGCCATCAAAGGCTTGTTGTTCGACCGCATGACAGAAGCCACCTTTGAGGCCCTTGAGCAAGCTACTTGCTTGTTTGCCCAATCAGAGCCCGCGCCTGTCAGCTCGGTGGACATTCTGGGTCAAGGTCGCAACGCTTTGGTGGAAGCCAACCTGCGTTTAGGTTTGGCCTTGGCCGAAGATGAAATCGACTATTTGCTTGAGGGTTTTATCGGTCTTGGCCGTAACCCGAACGACATAGAGCTGTATATGTTTGCTCAAGCAAACTCAGAGCACTGTCGTCATAAAATTTTTAACGCCGACTGGACCATAGACGGCGTAGAGCAGCCTAAGTCGCTGTTTAAGATGATCAAGAACACCCATGAGTTGGTGCCTGATCAAGTGTTATCGGCCTATAAAGATAACGCCGCCGTGATGGAAGGCTCTAAGGCCGGTCGCTTCTTCGCCAAGCCTGAGTCTGGCGAATATGATTACCACCAAGAAGATATTCATATCTTGATGAAGGTGGAAACCCATAACCACCCGACCGCGATCGCCCCTTTCTCCGGTGCAGCCACCGGCTCCGGCGGTGAAATTCGTGACGAAGGCGCGACCGGCCGTGGCTCTAAGCCAAAAGCCGGCTTAGTGGGTTTTAGTGTGTCTAACCTGAAGATCCCTAACTACGCGCGCCCGTGGGAGCACGACTTTGGTAAGCCGGAGCGCATCGTCAGCGCGCTGGACATCATGATTGAAGGACCACTGGGTGGTGCCGCCTTTAACAACGAATTTGGCCGTCCAGCCTTGCTCGGTTATTTCCGTACCTTCGAAGAAAAAGTATCAAGCTTCAACGGTGAAGAAGTGCGCGGCTACCATAAGCCCATCATGTTGGCCGGTGGGTTAGGCAACATTCGCGCCGAGCACGTGCAAAAAGGCGAAATCACAGTCGGTGCCAAGCTTATCGTACTGGGCGGCCCGGCCATGAACATTGGCTTGGGCGGCGGTGCGGCCTCGAGCATGGCGTCTGGTGAGTCCAGCGAAGATCTGGAATTTGCTTCTGTGCAGCGTGAAAATCCAGAAATGGAGCGCCGCTGTCAGGAAGTGATCGACCGTTGCTGGGCCATGGGTGATAAGAACCCGATTCAATTTATTCACGACGTGGGTGCGGGCGGCTTGTCCAACGCTATGCCTGAGCTGGTGAATGACGCCAATCGCGGCGGTCGCTTCGAGCTGCGCGATGTTCCCAACGATGAGCCGGGCATGAGCCCGCTGCAAATCTGGTGTAACGAGTCGCAAGAGCGCTATGTGATGTCGGTCGCTCCCGAACGTTTGGCCGAGTTTGAAGCCATTTGTCGCCGCGAACGTGCGCCCTTTGCCGTAGTGGGTGAAGCCACCAGTGAGCGTCACTTAAGCCTGCACGACCAGCACTTTGATAATCAGCCCATCGATATGCCGTTGGATGTGTTATTAGGCAAGACGCCTAAGATGCAGCGTGATGCGACCACTGCGCGCCATCACAGTCCAGCACTCGATTTAAGCAATATCAGCATCCAAGACGCCGCTGAGCGCGTGCTGACGCTGCCCACAGTGGCCGATAAGAGCTTCTTGATAACGATTGGCGACCGCACCGTGACCGGTTTAGTGGCCCGCGACCAAATGGTTGGCCCTTGGCAGGTGCCAGTAGCAGACTGCGCCGTGACTGCGGCCAGTTACGATACCTACGCCGGGGAAGCAATGTCACTGGGCGAGCGTGCCCCCGTGGCTTTGCTCGACTACGCGGCTTCGGCACGCTTGGCTGTGGCAGAAGCCATCACCAATATTGCCGCCACCCAAATTGGCGAGCTGAAAAACATCAAGCTATCCGCCAACTGGATGTCTGCCGCCGGTCACCCAGGTGAAGATGCAGGCTTGTATGAAGCAGTAAAAGCGGTCGGCGAAGAGTTATGCCCTGAGTTAGAGCTGACTATTCCGGTGGGTAAAGACTCAATGTCGATGAAAACCAGCTGGACCGAAGCGGGCGTCGACAAATCGGTGACCTCACCCTTGTCGTTGGTGATCACCGCCTTCGCTCGCGTCAGTGACGTGCGCAACACCATTACCCCTTGGTTGCGTACCGATTTGGGTGATACCAATCTGATCTTAATCGACTTAGGTAACGGTAAAAATCGCCTCGGTGCCTCTGCCTTGGCGCAGGTGTATCGTCAGCTGGGTGACACGCCGGCCGACTTGGATAACCCAGCTCAGTTGAAAAACTTCTTCTACGCCATCCAAACCTTGGTGTCCGAGAAAAAGTTGCTGGCCTATCACGACCGCGGTGATGGCGGCTTGTTGGCCACCTTAGCCGAAATGGCGTTTGCCGGTAATACCGGCCTCGATATCGAGCTGGACTCCTTAGGTGCAGATCACTTAGCCACTTTATTTAACGAAGAGCTAGGTGCCGTGCTGCAAGTGCGTCAAGCAGACAGAGAAGCCGTGCTGACTTGCTTAGCCGGCCATGGTTTGGCCGCCTGTAGCCATGTGATTGGTAAGCCTAACTTGGATAACCAAGTGCGCTTCGCCTTCGCGGGCAAGGAGCTGTACAGCGCCTCAAGGATTGAGTTGCGCCGTTTCTGGTCTGAAACCAGCTTCCAGATGCAAACCCTGCGTGATAACCCAGAGTCCGCCAAAGCCGAATTTGCCGCTCAGTTGGACGCAAATAACCCAGGCTTGTCGGTAAGTTTGAGCTTTGATCCTAAAAAGGACATAGCCGCGCCCTTTATCGCCAAAGGTGTGCAGCCGCGCATGGCTATCTTGCGTGAGCAAGGGGTTAACTCCCATGTGGAAATGGCCGCCGCCTTTGACCGCGCCGGTTTTGCCGCAGTAGACGTACACATGAGCGACTTACAAAGTGGTCGCTACCGCTTAGATGAGTTTGCGGGCCTAGTTGCCTGTGGTGGCTTCTCTTACGGTGACGTTTTGGGTGCCGGTGGTGGCTGGGCCAAGTCCGTGCTGTTTAACGAGGCTTTGCGTGCTCAGTTTGCCGCCTTCTTTGCTCGCCAAGACAGTATTGCGCTGGGTGTGTGTAATGGTTGTCAGATGCTGTCACGCCTGCGGGATCTTATCCCTGGTGCTGCGCACTGGCCTGATTTTGTACGCAACCAGTCTGAGCGCTTTGAAGCACGCTTTAGCTTAGTAGAAGTGCAAGAATCACCCAGCTTGTTCTTATCAGGCATGGCTGGTTCTCGGATGCCGATTGCTGTGTCTCACGGTGAAGGTCGTATTCAAACCTTGAATGCCGACGTAAACGCCATTGAAGCCAGCGGCACGGTAGCGCTGCGTTTTGTGGACAACCATGGCCAGAGCACAGAGCAGTACCCGTTTAACCCTAACGGCTCGGCGAACGGCATTACTGGCTTAAGCAACATAGACGGTCGTGTGACCATTATGATGCCGCATCCGGAACGCGTGTTCCGTACCGTGGCTAACTCTTGGCATCCAGATGAGTGGGCGGAAGATGGCGCTTGGATGCGCATGTTCCGCAATGCCCGCAAGCACTTAGGCTAAGTGGTTTAAGCCAAAGCAACTTAAGCTAAAACAACTTAAGTCTAACTTTTTAGCTCTAACGGATAACAAAAAGCCCGCATTAATGCGGGCTTTTTTTGTGCTGATGTTCTGTAGACGTATATTGCAGTGCAGGTCACCCTTGCGCCATTATTCGACGTTAAACAAGGAAACTTGGCCCGGTGTTATCTCCAGACTCAGGGGCTGACTTTTCAATTGCCGCTGTAACGGATCCTTATCATCTAGCGTATACACAGGATATTGGGCTAAATAACTGCTGAGTGCCTGCAATAGCATCGGCAGCATAAACTGGGCTTGAGGTGAGCTAGTACCTTCATTTAATTTATAATTAAGCAGTTCAAACTCATCTAAAAACAGCGCGCCTTGCTTGTTATCGTAGCGAGGGCGAGCATTAAAGTCGGCGTTAATATCCCAGTGATAGCGCGCTTGGCCTTGATTCATCGAGATCAAGGCTTGGCCCAAGACCCGCGCCTTATCTGGCTCCTGTCGACCTAACTCTACTTTTACGTCCTGCATCTTTACGTTAGCTGACAACCAAGAACCCATTTTTAAGGGAAAATCTTTCCCTAATTGTGCATGCAGACCTTCATTTAATTGCTGCTCGCTCAGGACCAGCGCTTGTGCACAGGCCCAGCTACTGGTGGTAAGCGCCAGTAAAAACATTATAATTTTCATCTGTCTGTATCCATCCTTCAATTTTTTGTACGGGTCTTTTCGACAACCACTAGTCTGCCTCGCCTCACTTTACAGGAGCAAGCCATTTTTGAGTGATTATATTTATACCGCTTTCGGTTGGTTGTTATTTCTGGTTCATACCAGCTTAGTGCTGGGTGTGACCTTTAGGGTAGTGATGAAGCGCCGCCCTGTGGGCGTATCGTTGGCCTGGCTGGCGCTAATTTATGCGATTCCTATCTTGGGGGTGGCCGCCTACCTCTTATTTGGCGAAGTGCGGCTGGGGCGAAAACGTGCCGCGCGGGCCAAGGCCATGTATAAGCCCTACGCCGATTGGATAAATGTGCTGGTCAGCCGTTTTCCCGGGCAATCGTTTGTGGTGAGTGAGCCGGCGCTGCCCATTTATGAGCTGGTGAAAGCCAGACTCAACATGCCGATGCTCACCGGTAATGCCATGCATTTATTGGAAGAGCCGGCGCGTATCTTAGGCGCGCTGCAAGACGACATTCGTACCGCTCAAAGCTCGTGTTATTTAGAGTTTTATATCTGGCACGCGGGCGGGCGCGCCGACGAGATCGCACAGGAATTAATGGCCGCCGCCGAGCGCGGCGTGGATTGTCGCTTATTGTTGGACTCGGTAGGCAGTGCTGGCTTCTTTCGCAGCCATTGGCCCCATAGGCTACGCCAAGCCGGCGTTAAGGTTGTGGAAGTGCTGCCGGTGGGGGCTTTTAGGCTCTTGTTTGAACGCCAGGACTTGCGCATGCACCGCAAGCTGGTGGTGATCGATGACGATGTAGCCTATACCGGATCCATGAATTTGGTGGATCCGAGCTGCTTTAAACAAGGTGCCGGCGTGGGGGAATGGGTCGATATCATGCTGCGCATTCGCGGGCCCATAGTGCCGATTTTTTGGTCGCTGTTTGTCTGGGACTGGGAAATGGAAACCGGTGAGCGGTTACTGGAGCAGCTTGAATATCACCCCGTCAGCTGCCTAGATAGCCAGCTTAAATTACAGTTACTGCCCTCGGGTCCTTTTATGGGCGGCGATGCCATTCATCAAAGTTTGCTCACTGCCGTGTATCAGGCACGCAGGCGCTTGGTGTTAATTACGCCTTACTTTGTACCCGACGACGCTTTAGTGGCGGCGCTGTGCTCGGCCTCCGATCGCGGCGTTGAGGTGCAACTCATCTTGCCAGCGAAAAACGACTCACGCATGGTGAATTACGCCTGCAATGCGTTTTTTGACGAGCTGTTGCGCTCCGGCGTGGAAATTCACCTGTACGAGGCGGGCTTGTTACACACCAAGTGCGTATTGGTGGATCATCAGTTTGGTTTGGTGGGCACGGTAAACTTGGATAAGCGCAGCTTGTGGCTAAATTTTGAGATGACGGTGCTGGTGGATGATGGCCAAGCGATGGGGGAGCTGCTGCAACTGGCGGATGGCTACTTATCAGAAACCCGCAAGGTGTCTTGGTTAGTTTGGCGCAAACGACCGTTGCGCCAACGGCTGCTAGAGAATCTGTTTTATCTGTTAAGCCCCTTGCTCTAGTCGCTGGAAGCTTGAAGAAAAAAATACCGAGCCTATCTGGCTCGGTATTTTTGGGGAGTCTTAATTTCGAGCTTTCAGCTATTGACGATAATGCTTCAAGAAACGGGCCAAGCGACCGATGGCGTCTTCTAGCTCTTCGACTCTTGGCAAGGTCACAATGCGAATGTGATCTGGGGTAGCCCAATTAAAGCCGGTGCCTTGTACGACTAGCAGTTTTTCTTGCAGCAGTAAGTCGTGCACCATCTTTTGGTCATCCTTGATCGGATACACCTTAGGATCGAGACGGGGGAACATATAAATGGCGCCTTTAGGTTTAACGCAAGACACGCCTGGAATATCATTTAATAATTGCCAAGCGAGATCCCGTTGCTGGCGCAAACGGCCACCGGGTAACACCAGCTCATTAATGCTTTGATAGCCGCCGAGTGCCGCCTGAATAGAGTGCTGCATCGGCACGTTGGCGCACAGCCGCATCGAGGACAGCATTTCTAAGCCTTCGATATAACCTTTTGCCTGATGCTTAGGGCCGCTGATCAGCATCCAACCTTGGCGAAAGCCTGCGGCGCGATAGCTTTTTGACAGACCATTAAACGTGGCCACCAACACATCGTCACACAAGGTGCACACCGAATGATGAGAAACGTCGTCGTAGAGAATTTTGTCGTAAATTTCATCGGCAAAGATGATCAACTTGTTCTGGCGAGCAATCTCGACGATTTCTAGCAAGAACTCGCTGCCATACACGGCACCCGTCGGGTTATTAGGATTGATCAGCACTATGCCTTTGGTGCGCGGCGTGATTTTAGCCCTAATATCGTCCAAGTCCGGGTACCAGTCTGCTTGCTCATCACAGACGTAATGCACGGCTTTACCACCAGACAAGTTTACGGCGGCGGTCCAGAGCGGATAATCCGGCGAGGGCACTAAGATTTCATCCCCGTTATTCAGCAGCGCCTGCATGGCCATTACGATCAACTCAGACACACCATTCCCGATGTAGATATCTTCCAAGTCGACGGTACGCAACCCTTTTTGCTGATAGTACTGCATGATGGCTTTGCGGGCCGAAAACAGTCCTTTGGACTCACAGTAACCTTGGCTGGTGGGCAGATTCACGATCACGTCTTTTAATAACTCTTCGGGCGCATCAAAGCCAAAAGACGCAGGGTTGCCGATATTGAGTTTTAATATGCGATGGCCTTCGTCTTCTAAGCGACGGGCTTCTTTGTGCACAGGACCACGAATGTCATAGCAAACGTTATCGAGTTTGTGCGATTTATCTACGGAATACATAAAATTCATGGCCTCAAATAGGCACCAGCTTAGTTATGACCTGAGCTTTTTTCACGCCACTGCTTTTAAGGTCAGTCGCTTAATCAAAAGTTGGGGGCAGGGCTGGTTAATAAGGTTAAAGATATGAGCCCATGATGAGACTTTGTTGCCAAGATGAAAAGGGGGAGAAAGAAATTAAAGTGCTGGTGAAGGGCAAAGCGTGAGAGGACAAAATAAAAAACACCGGAACTGTCGTGCCGGTGTCTATTTTTAATGCATCACGCAGTTAAGCAAACAAGCCTAGGTTGGCTTTGGCATGAGCTTCAAATTCGGTGAAACCGCCAATGTGTACTTGGTCGAGGAAAATTTGTGGCACGGTTTCTACCGGCTTACCCACGGTTTTTTCTAAGTCTTCTTTAGAAATGCCTTCTTCATGAATATCGATATAGCGAAACTCGAAGTCATCGCGTTCAGCGGCTAACTTCTCGGCGAGATCTTTCGCACGCACACAATAAGGGCAACCGGGACGACCAAAAATCACTGCAAACATATTTGTCTCCTAGGACGTATTAATTAAGCTGGAGCCAGTATAACGTGGTAGCTCAAGTAAGATAAATCGTTAATTTATTGCTGATTGATAGCTTATTACTATGGAATTACTTAATGCCATTACTCAATGGCGCCTTGGTCTATGGAGCCATTGTGCACCGCCGAGCTTAACCAATCTCGCTCGAAGCGTCGCGCCGGCCACTCGCCAATCCCTGCTGCTATGTCTTTTTCATGCTGTGGGCTAATCGACAAGGCGTTTTGTAACAGCACAAACACTTTTTGCTGACCGTTATCGGTATCTAAAAATCCAGCCAAGTTTTGTACGTGCGCTATAGTGCCGGTTTTGGCCTGAATTTTGCCTTTTAGGCTAGGGTCTTGCACGCTCTTGCGATACAACAAAGTGCCGCTTTCGCCACTTACCGGTAACAGCGCCTTCAACCACTGGGCGCGGGGCTCATTTGCGATCACCAACAACACGGCGAGCAAGTCTTGGGCGCGCAATAAGTTATGCGCCGACAAGCCGGAGCCGTCTGCCAGCCAGCTGGGGCCTAAGTCGAGGCCGGCCTCTGCGAGTAAAATTTCGCGCACCGCCTGTGTGCCGTTAGCAAAGCTGCCAGACTGACGAAAATGCTCGGCACCTAAGGTGCGCAGCAAGCTGTCCGCATACAGGTTATCGGATTGCTCCAAGATGACGCGGGTAAGCTCTTTTAAAGGGGGCGATTGCTGGCTGGCCACTGGCTGCCAATCGTCAGCATTTAATGGAATATTAATACGGCTGTCTTTAATGGTGCCGACCAGTCGAATACCGGCCTGATCCAGTGCCCAGCGGCTTAAATCTTGACCCCAAGCCTCTACGTCTTGAATGGCAAAGCGCAGTGGCCATGGCTCTTTGCGCGGGCCAATACAGCCCGTAAGACGATATTGGTTAGGCGGCGTCATGGCGACTTCTAATTCACAAAAGCGGCGCTTTTGCTCAGCTGGCCCCACGACTTCCACCTCGGCACTTACTTTCACCGGCTGATGGGCGGGCACAGTGGCGCGTGCTGGCTGGCCGCTAGTCGCGTACAAGGCGCCTTGTACGCAGTTGCGGTCCAAGATCAGCGCCGACACGGGGGCGGTATAACACAGGCTTAAGTCATTCCAAGAGCCGCCATTCCCACGATCGTAACCGTTAAAGCGTGCTTGGTTAAGCAGTAGGTTACCGCTAATTTGGCTGACGCCACTGCGCTTAAGCAGGTCGCGCAATTGCTCGCGCGTGAGCGTGGGGTCGCCGACGAAGTCGACCAGTAAGTCACCCACTAGATGGCCGTTATCAAGCACTCCGCGATAATAGACTTGCGTCTGGTAGCGCCAATCTGGGCCCAGCGCCAAGGCGCCCGCCAAGGTGGTAACCAGCTTTTGAGTAGAAGCTGGCTTTAATAACAGCTCGCTGTTCTGACTGGCTGCTATGTGACCTGTTTTAGCATCCGCTAAGATCCACGCTACTTGCGCGTTATCTGGCTCCGGGGAAAGGGCGGCGTGGGCGCTGCTAACCGTTATGCTAGCCAAAGCACTCATGCTGAGCAGTACGGCCGTAAGGCCAAGTGAATATGAACGCATTTATGTCTCTTCGCTAACAATAATAAAGGGGGGTGGAATAGGTTTGCTTGGCAGGGCTTCACGTTTCAAGCCGCACACGTTAAGACAAAGCATTTGCCAGTCGAAACCGGCCTTGGTAATCAAACAGCGTTTCTTTAATGCGCCAGCCTTGTTTGTGCTTGCGGGCGATCACGAAGTCCGGGTGACGAAACTGCTTGGCCACCGCCAACACCTCAGTCAGGGTAGTAAACTCTGGCTCAAATCCGGGGGCGGGCCAATGGGGGCGCACAAACTCCAGAAAAAAACGGCCGGTCTTGCCTTTAGCGTCAAAAGCATACCACTGCGTAAGCTCGGTGCCATCTTCATCGTAATAGGTGGCATTAAGGGCGGGGCCAAATTTGCCGGTACCCTCAATGATGCTCATGCCGGCACAGCGCAAGATAAGCGCATCTTTCAGCGCCAGCGCTTCTTTCAGCTTCTTATCAGGATCCACTAACACGCAGCCACAGTCGTGGCATTGGCGTGCGGCTATGTCATTTTCCGCCAAACATTGCGGGCAAGATTTAAAACGAAAACGATAGCCACAAGGTTCACCCACCTCATCTGGCTCATCCTCTAACGCGAATAGACCTTGGCAGCGGCGGCCAAAGTGCTCCAGCACATGGCCTTGCTCGTCAGTCTTACCCCAAAAAATATTGGCAAAACCACACGCAGGACACGGCACCTGCACCTGCGTCGTATCTGGATTCGGTCTGGGTTCGCCCACATCAGGGGCAAAAATATCCATGTTGTTGCCCGCATAGTCCAAGACTAAGCAGTCAGTTTTATCTGGGCTTAAGCGCAAACCTCGGCCAATAATTTGTTGATACAGCGCCACCGATTGCGTGGGGCGCAGCAGGGCTATCACATCCACGTGTGGCGCATCGAAGCCGGTGGTCAGCACAGACACGTTCACCAGAAACTTCAGCTCGCGAGCCTTAAAGCGGCGAATGATCTCATCGCGCATCGGTCCTGGCGTGTCGCCGGTGATGAGTGCGGTTTGCTGAGGCGGTAACAGGCCAGCTACTTCTGCGGCGTGGCGCACCGTGCTGGCAAACACCATGACGCCGACGCGCTCCACTGAATAGTCTTGAATTTGTTGCACTATGTGCGGCGTAACTCTGGGCTGGCGCGCCAGCTCTTTTTCTAATGCTTGCTCGGTAAATAAGCCCTGCTCATAAAGCCTTGAAAAGTCATAATGCACCACAGGGGCGTCTATGATGTCGGGGGGGCACAGGTAGCCTTGTTTTATCATCAGCCGCAGTGGCAGCTCAAACAAACAATGTTTAAAAAAGCGCGGTTTACGGCTGCGTACGAAGCCATGGTAATGGGTTTGATAAATCCAACCCAAGCCTAAGCGATAGGGCGTGGCGGTGAGGCCCAGCACCTTGAGTTTAGGATTGGACTCTTTTAGATGATTAACCACCTGCAGGTATTGGCTTTCGTCGTCATCTGAGACTCTATGACATTCATCTATAATGACTAAGCTAAATTGGCTGAAAGCTTGTAAGTTTCGGGCTACCGACTGCACAGAGCCAAACACCACCTGAGTGTGCGCTTGTTTTTTGCCAAGGCCCGCCGAAAATATCGCGGCTTCTTGGCCATAGCTTTGATACTTAGCGTGGTTTTGCTCCACCAGCTCTTTCACGTGCGCTAATACCAACACCCTACCGCGTGCTAAACGCGCCAATTCTGCGATCACTAAGCTCTTACCGGCTCCGGTAGGCAGCACTAATACGCCAGGAACATCATGGCGACGGAAGTAGGTGAGCGTGCGCTCTACTGCCTCTTGTTGATAAGGGCGCAGGGTAAACATAATTGACTTTAACGGTAAGCAAACAGGGTCACAGTGTGCGCAGAACTGGCCAAAAAATCAAAAATTGAACATGCCGCTCTCAGCTTAAAGCTGCGAGAAACACAGGTTAGCGAGAGTTAACCTGTGTTTTCGATAAGTGATTTATATCTCGGGCTGTGCTTTTACGCTCATAGCGGCAAAAGGCCTCAAATTTGTGGGCTGAGTTGCTCTTTTTAGCTTTCGGCGTTTAGCGTCTGGCTTCCCGCTTTGGTTCCCGCTTCACTTTGCTTTAGAATGGGGCATCTTTATAAGAACTTATTTTAAAAACCATTGAGGCACATAACGGCATGATTATTAAACCTAAGGTTCGTGGCTTTATCTGTACTACTACTCATCCAGTTGGGTGTGCGGCGAACGTAGCCGAGCAAATTGCTTACGTAAAAGCCAAAGGCCAGTTAGCTAATGGCCCGAAAAAAGTATTGGTGATCGGCGCCTCTACCGGTTATGGCTTGGCTTCACGTATTAATGCGGCATTTGGCAGCCATGCGGCCACCCTAGGTGTGTTCTTTGAAAAGGGCGCCACCGATAAAAAAACCGCCTCCGCCGGTTGGTACAACTCGGCCGCTTTCGATAAAGCCGCTAAGGCCGAAGGTTTGTATTCGAAAAGCATTAATGGCGACGCCTTCTCTAATGCGTGCCGCGAACAAGTCATTGAGCTTATCAAGCAAGACTTGGGGCAGATTGACTTAGTTGTGTATTCGCTGGCCTCACCGGTGCGTAAAATGCCCGACTCTGGTGTAGTGGTGCGCTCAGCCCTGAAGCCGATTGGCGAGGTCTACAAATCTACCGCGCTCGACACTAATAAAGATGTGTTGATTGAAGCCGAAGTAGAGCCTGCTAATGAGCAAGAAATTGCCGACACCATTCAAGTGATGGGCGGTCAAGACTGGGAATTATGGATGAATGCGCTGGCGGATGCAGGCGTGTTGGCGGACGGGGCTAAGTCGGTGGCTTATTCTTACATCGGCACCAGCTTAACGTGGCCCATTTACTGGCACGGCACGCTGGGTAAGGCGAAAGAAGACTTAGATCGCGCGGCGCATGCCATTGATGCCAAGCTTAAAGCCAAGGGTGGTAATGCCCACGTGGCCGTATTGAAGTCTGTGGTAACCCAGGCGTCGGCTGCGATTCCGGTAATGCCTTTGTATATCTCAATGGCCTTTAAGGTGATGAAAGAGCAGGGCATTCACGAAGGCTGTATCGAGCAAATTCAGCGTTTGTTTGCCACGCAATTATACGGCGAACAGCCGGCGCAAGTGGATGAAGAGAACCGTCTGCGTTTAGACGACTGGGAGCTGCGTGATGCGGTCCAAGATGCCTGCCGTGAAATTTGGTCTCAGGTTAAAGACGACAATATTTATCAGTTAACCGATTACCAAGGTTACAAAGATGAATTTTTACGTCTGTTTGGTTTTGGTTTAGAAGGTGTGGATTACGAAGCCGATGTAAATCCACAAGTTGAATTTGAAGTGATTGAACTGGCGTAAACGTCAGTAACATTGCCGCAGTAAAAAGCGCCGCAGTAAAAAGCCCAGTCGTATCATGCGACTGGGCTTTTTTAATGGGCGGTTAGCGAGGGCTTGGTGCGAGCGCTGTGTTTATTCAGCACATACCACTTGGTTGCGACCGCCGTGCTTGGCCGCGTATAAAGCCGCGTCCGCTTGGCGTAACCAATGTTGGCTGCTGGGGATTTGCTTGTGCAAAGCTGCCACACCTAAGCTAATGGTATAGCTCACGTTTATATCGTGGCTACTGATGCTCGCCTCGGCTATGGATTGGCGCAGACGCTCGGCAATCACGCAAGCTCCCTCCAAGTTGGTTTCTGGTAAGATAATGGCAAATTCTTCGCCGCCATAGCGGCCTAAATAATCCGTATTACGCAGGCTGGCGCGCATGGTGTCGGCGAGGTGGCGAATAACTTCATCGCCCACCTGATGCCCGTGTAGATCGTTAACCCGCTTAAAGTTATCTATATCGAGCATGATCAAGGTGCAATCGTGACCGTAGCGGCTAAAACGGTCGAATTCACTGTTTAGCTTATCTTCCCATGCGCCGCGATTCAGTAATTTAGTTAAGTTATCCGTTTTGCTTAAGCGGTCCAGCTCTGCGTTGACTTGCTCTAACTCCATGCGGCTACTGGCCACGTCCGTGACATCGTACACCATCAAACAGACTCGTTTTATACTGCCATCTGGCTCGACCAAGGGGCTGATAGTCACGTTTTGAAACATGTAGGGCGATGTGCCGGTAATGGGCCTACTACTGCCAAAACGAAATAAATAAGGGCGTAATTCCCACGACGTAAATGCGCGAGTATTGAGCATGACCACAGTATCAATTTTGCGTTTTAGCCAAGCTGCGGGTAACTCTGGGAATAAAGAAAAAATATTTTGTTCACGCACCGCGGTTGAGGTGAGGCCGCTGTGGTTTTCCATAAAGCCATTCCACAGCTGCACCTTAAACTCTAAATCTAATACCACTAGGCCGATTTCCACCGACTCGAGCATATCGAGCAGAAAATGAAATTCACGGGCATCCTGTATTGCGAGGGGCATGGCTTACTCCATCTGGCTCATTGCAGTAAATAACTTAGCCGTTGCTCTAACCGTGTAACTGAACTTTCAGTCAATAATACCAGTAGATTACAATTAATATTCTGTTGCGCTAGCTCATAGGGAATTTCGATACACAGTAGTTGTTCTGTTTGTTGTTTATGGTGGGCCAGTAAACCTTCAATCGGTTGATGGCGGCCTAAAATATGGGGTTGACCTAAGCCAAAATGAATATCTAGCTGCTCTCCGAGTCCTTTAATAAAGGCACTGAATAAAATGTTTGATATATCCAGTAATACTTCTATCTCGGGGGCCGAGCTGGTTTCGTTTTCATAGTGCAGCAACTTGGCCATTTGCTCACTGTTGGTATCGGTGAATAATAACAGGGCTTCGCCGGAAACGCCGGCACCTACAAAGCCTTGGCACACGGCCGAATAATCTGTATTGCCTTCAATGGCTGAAATCGCCATATTGAGTTCGCTGCGTGCAATCAGTGCCACTCTAGGGATTGGCTGTTGAATAAAGACCTTGAGCAGTTGGGCCAATAGATTTGATGCCTGGCCCATGGCGATGTTGGCCATTTCTTGCAGAAACTCAAACAAGGTTACGGTGTCATTGGACTCTATGTTGTTCGGTATTTCTAGGCCAATGGCCGTCTGCATTTGTGCTTGAACGGTATTCGGTCGATATAAGCCATAGTCCATTAACAACTGAGTGAGTTCTTGTTTGACGATGGGTTTAGTAATAAAACCAATGGCACCTAGCGTGCGCACCTTGTGCTTGGCCGTTGGCTGGATATCACCGGAAATCACCACTGTCATCACGGGCAAGTTTTGTTCTTTAATGATGCTGAGCACGCCATAACCGTCGAGCTCGGGCATGTTGAGATCGAGAAATAACACATCGGCGCCGTGCTGTTGCAAAAAGGCCAGTGCTTGCTTGCCGTCTTCGGCAAAGTGCAGCTCTACCGGCCAGTCAGCCGGTAGCGCACTGGCTACTTGTTTGCGGGCCACTAAGGAGTCATCGCAAATTAAAATATGGATTATCATACTCGAGTCATATCTGATTGTTGCACGCTAAGTCGTTACCTCTTATGCCTTATGATATACCGGTCATTCAAGCACAGTTTTCGCCCAGTTAATAGGGAGCAATAGATTCGTGACTTGGGCAGGGCCGCATGGCTATTCGCGAGTGAAGAAATGCAGGTAAAGTATTAATAATCAAGGCTTTAAGTATGTTAATGCGGCGTCGATGCTCTTGATAACTGAGGTTGTATTACTTACTTTAGATTTATTATTCATCGCGATTATGGAGTGTGAGTCAGCAGTTAAGATAGAATCTAGCCTGCTTGGACATAGCGTTTTAACGCGGGCAAGAATACGCTTAGTATGAATATGTAACACACTATTGCTACCAATAAATGGCAGTACAAAAAAAGTAGCTACAAAAAACTTGGCCTTGCAAACACGTCGTTTTATTAATCATGGCTTGCACTCTCATTGGTCTCACTTCAATTGGCTGAAATAATGAACAAACGCTTTTCTCTGGGGCGCTGGATGCCGGGCTTAATGACCCTGTTAGGTTACCAAAGAGCCTGGTTAATGACGGATGTGCGGGCCGGTGTATCGGTGGCGGCTGTGGGCTTGCCCGTGGCGATTGCTTACGCTGAGTTAACCGGCGTAGGGGCCGAGGCGGGTTTGTATTCCAGCATCTTGCCCATGATCGCCTATGCCATTTTTGGCTCATCGCGCCAGTTAATTGTGGGGCCGGACGCGGCAACGTGCGCCGTGATTGCCGCGGTGGTGACGCCACTGGCCATGGGCGATCCCACGCGGCATTGGCAATTGGTGATGACCATGACCGCCATGACAGGCGTGTGGTGCCTGATTGCCAGCCGTTTAAGGTTAGGCGTGCTGGCGGACTTTTTATCCAGCCCCATCTTAATGGGGTTATTAAACGGCGTGGCCATCACCATCATAGTCGGTCAGCTGTCCAGCGTGTTTGGCTTTACCTATCACGAGCAAGGCTTAGTGGAGCGAGTATTAGCTGCGCCAAATTATGTGTCAGAAGTGAACTTCTTCACCTTAGGGTTTAGCCTACTGACCTTGGTGGTGATGTTGGTGGGGAAGCGAATTAGACCCCAATGGCCGACCTCCTTGCTGGCGTTGGCCGCAACGGCCACTGTGTTATGGGCGCTAGGGCCTCGAGTGCAAGATGTGGCTGTGATTGGTAGCTTAAGTGGCAGTTTCCCCGACTTTCAAATTCCCGAGTTTCCGCCGGGTCTTATCCGCGATCTCGTATTGCCGGCGCTCAACTTGGCCATGATAAGTTTTGTCTCTTTAATGCTCACCGCGCGCAGTTTTGCCGCGCGCAATGGCTATGACATAGACGCAGATGCGGAGTTTCGCGCCCTTGGCATTGCCAATATCGCCTCCGCCGTCTCTCAAGGCTTTGCCGTGAGCGGCGCCAGCTCGCGCACCGCGGTAAACGATGCCAATGGCGGTAAAACTCAAATGGTCTCTTTGGTGGCTGCGCTGGCCACCGCAGTGGTGACCTTTTATTTGTACTCACCCTTGCAATACATACCGACTGCCGCCTTGGGCGTGGTGTTGATCTTAGCCTCGCTGTCGATGACCGACTTTAAGAGCATTTGGGCACTGCGCCAATCTGATAGTTCGGCCTTTTGGCTGGCATTGATTACCTTTCTGAGCGTGCTTTTAATCGGGGTTATCCCCGGTATCGCCTTGGCGGTTTTGTTAGGTCTATTTCAGTTTTTACGTAATGTGATGCGTCCCACCGAGCAATTAATGGGCATGAATGAAGAAGGCGTAGTCCATACTTTAGGTCATAATGAAGACGTAAAAGCCATTACTGGGGTATTAATTTATCGCTTTAATTCACCGCTTACCTATTTTAATGCCGCCTATTTTAAGCGCCGCGTTTTACTCTTGTTGGCCAGTGAAAAGCAGCCCGCTAAATGCTTAATCATTGATGCAGTTTCTTGCTTCACTCATCAAGATATTAGCGTGATGACCATGGTTGGCGAATTGCATAAAGAGCTGAAACGCACCGGTATTCATATGGTGATGGCCGGCCGACGTGGGCAAATGACGCTTTGGCTAAAGCAGGCAGGGATTCGTATCGGCGAAGAGGGCATCTTAGTGTACCCAGATGTGTATCAGGCGCTGCGCATGACCAGCTGCTATTGGGATGAAGAGGCCGATACTATCACGCTTGAGTCAGAGGCTAATGACATAGCCGAAGATGAGCGCCTAAAAGCGCTGGCAGAATTTGAACGCTCAGTGTTGCCGGCCGACCAAGAAGCAAAGTTTGCCGAGGCTGAGGCCGATACTCAGCTAAGCGAACCGATTGCTGAGGCGGCGTCGGCTATTTTGTTACAGCCAGAACAATTGGCCTGTGCAGAGTCACCGCAAGCCACTTTATTGAATGCCCATGGCGTGCCCATCAAGGTGGATGGCTCGCCCTTGTTCGATTTGAAGCGGGTCACGCTGCAGCTGGATTCCCAGACCGCCACTGATGCCACCTTAAGTCTGCATTTGGAGGCAGACGTAGCTCAAGCCACTTCGGGTGCCAGCCAAGGTGATCTTAAATTCCCCGCGCTTGATCCCCGTATCGTCGAGGCACAGCCGAGTATTATTCTGTTGGAAGCGCACTTAGATGATGCCATTCACACCGGCGCCCACTTTGAACTGGGGGATAGAACATGAGCGGCCGCTCACCTTTGTTATGGCTACCGCCGCCTCTGGTCACCGTTTTGGCCGCCTTAATGATGTGGCTAACTGATACTTGGCAAGCCATGCGTGCGTTAGCAGACCTCGGTTGGTCGTTTGCGCTGCCTCCTTGGTTAGCGATAATGGTCGCCCTTATCGGCTTGAGCCTAATGCTGATATCCGCGCAGACCCTGCGCCGCGCTAATACAACGCTGTTACCCTTTGCGCCCGAGCGCGCCACCGCCTTAGTGACCACAGGTATATTTAACTACAGCCGTAATCCTATTTACGTGGGCGATGCACTGTTATTAGTGGGGTGGGCGTTATGGTTGGGGGCCGCCATTAATGTGCTCTGGCTCGCCTTGTTTGTGTTGTATATGAGCAAGGTGCAAATTGCTGCCGAAGAACAAGCGTTACGCCACAAATTTGGTGGCGCCTATCAAGCTTATTGTCAGCAGGTGCGCCGCTGGTTATAAGCGCAAGCGCTTGTGACTCGCCGCTCGCCCCATTACACTTGCCACTTTTTATGCTCGGGAGAAATAACCCCATGAATGACGCGCCTCAACCTTCAGCACAGGCTCCAGATAACCTGACTCGCTTGAATAAATTTATTAGCGAAACGGGCATCTGCTCGCGGCGCGAAGCAGACCGCCTGATAGATCAGGGCTGCGTAAAGGTGAATGGTGTGGTGGCCGGCATGGGCGTTAAGGTTAGCCTCAAGGACGAGGTGATGGTGAATAATAAGCCGCTGCGCGCCAAGCCGGCGCCTGTGTATTTGGTCTATAACAAGCCGATCGGCATCACCTGTACCACAGATCCCGAGATCCCAGAAAATATCGTGGATGCGGTCAACTATAAAAAATCGCGCATTTTTCCCATCGGTCGCCTCGATAAGCCGTCCAGTGGGCTGATTTTACTGACCAATGATGGCGACATCGTCAATAAAATCTTACGCGCCGGTAATGCCCACGAAAAAGAATACATAGTGTCCATGGATAAGCCCATAACGGCAGAGTTTGTGGCAGACATGGGCGCCGGTGTGCCGATACTCGATACCATCACTAAACCCTGTAAGGTCAAAAAAATTGGCCATAACACCATTAATATTATTCTTACTCAGGGCTTGAATCGCCAGATCCGACGCATGGCTGATTATCTGGATTTTAGTGTGACCAGCCTTAAGCGAGTGCGGATCATGAATATCGAGCTGGGTGAACTTAAGCCTGGCCAATGGCGCTACGTGACTGAGTCTGAATTGGCACTGATCAACAAGATGATCGGCGACTCCAGCAGTACAGAAGAAGCCTCAGTACTCGACCAACCCAAGGCGGCGCGCAGTGGTCCGCGCATCAAAGACTTAACGCCAGCACAAGCCCCCCCTGCGCAGGATAACCCCAGTAACAATCGTAGAACCCGTGTCCGATCGACTAGCGCAAGCCATGCCGCCGCTCACTCTGAGGCCAATAGCAGCCGCAAACCGCGAGCTGCTAATGCGGGCGCTAAGCCTGATGCTAAAGCGGGTGTTAAAAAAGTCACGGCTCGCGGTCAGGCACCAAGCAAAGGCCGTACTTCCAGTAAAGGCTCCTTGCCACAAAGCAATCGCGGCAAGCGTTAAGTTTAAAAAACTATTTGGCAAGGCTTCTTGGTTACAGAGAGTCACGGAACCCGCAGAAGAGTAGAGAGTAAATCTGACAAGACATATTTTTGTGTTAAGAGCTTATAAGAAATATGTCTTAGTCATTTTTCGTTCTCATCTCATCTTAATTTTTCTCTGTATTCTTGGGTTGCAAAGCTGGTTTTAATCTTTGGCCTGCGGCTTAAAGCGAAGCATATGAAAGTACTTCTTACCGCGGCGTAAGATTAGATACTGCTGCGCTAAAAGGTTGAACTGATCTGTATCTGCCGTGATCAGTTGACCATTTACTCTTATCGCGCCATTGGCGATTAGCTCTCGTGCTTGGCGCAATGAGCGGGCCTGTTTACTGTCTACCAGCAACTGGCTGAGCCGCATAGGTGCAGACTGTATGATAGCCGTGAACGGCATGCCATCTTGCTCAAGTTGGGCCCATTCTTCCTGTGTTAACGCGGTAAAGTCCCCAGAAAATAACGCCTCACTAATCCGTTGAACGGCGCTTAAGGCTGCCTCGCCGTGGACTAAGGCCGTCAGTTCTTCCGCCAATAAGCGCTGAGCTTGGGGCTTACCCTGTGTTTGTGCGTCCATCTGCTCGATGGCGGCAATCTCGGCTGTGTTGCGCAGGCTATAAAAACGCAAAAAATTATACACATCTGCATCTGCGGTATTTATCCAAAACTGATAAAAGGCATAAGGCGATGTCTTGGCTGCATCCAGCCAGACGGTACCGGTTTCGGTTTTACCAAACTTAGTGCCGTCGCTCTTGGTAATCAGCGGCAGTGTTAAGCCAAATACTTGCTGTTGATTAAGCCGACGGGTGAAATCTATGCCGCTGGTAATGTTGCCCCATTGGTCGTTGCCGCCAATTTGCAGTGTGCAGCCTTGGCTGCGATTCAGCTCGGCGAAGTCGTAAGACTGCAATAACGAATAAGCGAACTCCGTAAAGGATAAGCCTTGATCGGGTCGCGCTAGGCGCTGCTTTACCGAATCTTTGGCTATCATGGCGTTCACCGAAAAGTGTTTACCGATGTCGCGTAAGAAGCTAAATAAGTCGAGCTTATTCATCCAATCCGCATTATCGAGCAGCTGAACTTGAGGTTGCTCGGCATCAAGCTCTGTATTAAGTAAAGTGGCTATTTGGCCTTGCAGCTCACTTACCCAAGTTTGCACTTGAGCGCCGTCGTTTAGGCTACGTTCACTGGCCTTAAAACTGGGATCCCCGATAAGGCCGGTGGCACCACCCACTAATGCAATCACCTTATGACCTGCGGCCTTAAACCGACGCAGCATTAAAAGTGGCACTAAATGACCTATGTGCAAGCTGTCGGCCGTGGGATCGAAGCCGCAATAAAGCGTGCGCGACGCTTGATTTAGATGCTGATGCAGGGCGTCGGCATGAGTGATTTGAGCAATAAGCTTACGTTCAGTCAAGTCGACTAATAAGGCATTCGGTAAGGTATTGAGTAAGGCATTGTGCGTAAATAAATCTGTCATCATCCACTCTGCTTGAATAATTAAAGCCCTATGCTCACTTACCTTGAGCATGCTGCCTATGTCCCTTTAGGAATAGTTTTCGATATAATGTCCACGCTAAGTACCCAATACACTGCCTGATACTCGACGTTGTTTCTTTTCACTCAAGAGGCGCAAGCCATGGCAAATTCAAGCCCAGCACTCTCTCAACAGCAGGCGTTGGCTGAGACGATTAATGCCATCCATACCGCGGCCTTTGCCCGATGTTTGGCCAAGTTAGTGAAGACGTATGTCAGCAGTGATTGTTGCTTGGTGCTGAGTTATCAAGCCTCAGGCGCGGCTGTGTATTTGTATGATGATTTGACCGATAAACGTGAGCTGCTGTTTAGCCAGTATTTAAATGGACTCTACGCCCAAGATCCCTTCTATCGGGCGCTACGCCACGGGCTAACAGACGGGGTTTATTCTTTAAATAATGTCTTGAAAAAGACCGGCGGCAGTGAGCCTGAATACGCGGCGGGTTTTTATCAGGCTACCGGCTGGCAGCAAGAGGTAGGGATCGTTATCACGCTAGATTCAGGCCAAGGGCTGACGCTATTTTTAGGGCGACTCACTAACGTGCCGTTTAGTACTGTCGAGCAAACGGCGCTGCGTCAATTACTCCCTGTGCTCAGTGCCTTGTGCCGTCAGCATTGGCCAAAGGGCACCGCAATCTTGGCGCAAGCGCCTGTAGCTTTCATTAATAGGCCAAGCTCAACTGCAATGCTGACTTTAATAGAACAAGCGTTAGCGACTTTTGGTCAATCACGACTAACAACCCGCGAGCAACAGGTGGCGGCCTTGTTAGTGCAGGGCCAAGATAATGCCGCTATCGCCAAGCTGTTAGGCATAGGCGAGGGCACGGTCAAAAATCATCGCAAGCATCTTTACGCCAAGTTGGCACTAGACCGTCAAGGCGCGCTGTTCGCTCACTTCCTTAATCATTTGATTACTTATGATGACTCTGCGCCTAGCACTCATTGCTCGGCGCCCAGCTCAACATCCAATCTGTAAAAAGTGCTGGTCCGTTTTTAGCTTGGTGCTAGGCGCTGGGCGCAATTCTTCTGTATACTGCCCACCACTCTGGGCGCACTCATACCCATACTTATTACTCACTATAAGTACAAATAACTCTTATTAAGCACCAATAGCAGGGAACTGGCCGTTATGATCCCAAAGATAGATCTGCAGCAGCAGATAACTCCCACCTATTTTGAATTTCTTGATGCGCTCGCCGAGAGCGGCTTTCGCGGTGATATAGAACGCAGCTATGCCAGCCGACTCGCCGTGGCCACCGATAACAGTGTCTATCAAATGCTGCCGCAGGCTGTGGTCTTTCCGCGCTCTACTCAAGACTTAAGTCTATTGCTGAGCTTGGGCACTAAGCCTGAATTTCAAGAGGTTAAGTTTGCCCCCCGCGGTGGTGGCACCGGCACTAACGGCCAGTCCTTAACCGAGACCCTAGTGGTGGACAGCTCACGCTACCTTAATCAGCTGCTCACTCTTGATGTGCCCGGTAAACGGGTGCGCGTGCAAACCGGCATCGTTAAAGACAAGCTCAATCAGCTGGTATCCAGTCATGATTTATTCTTCTCGCCGGATCTTTCCACCAGTAATCGCGCCACTTTAGGCGGCATGATCAATACCGACGCCTCGGGCCAAGGCTCTTTGGTGTACGGTAAAACCTCCGATCACGTATTAGGCGTGACCGCGGTCTTGGTAGACGGCAGCATTATCGAAACCGGCCCGGTGGGCGGGGCTGCATTGGATGCCAAGTTGGAAGAAGACACGCGCGAAGGCGAGCTGTATCGCTGTGTTTATTTCAGCGTGACCGAGCATGCTGGCGAGATTGAACAGCGTTTTCCTAAGCTCAATCGCTTCTTAACCGGCTATGACTTAAAGCATGTCTACGATAAGGCCAGCCATACGCTAGATTTGACCCGTATCTTGTGTGGCAGTGAAGGTTCATTAGCTTTTATCGCCGAAGCTTGGCTGGATCTCACGGCCATTCCCCCTTATCGCACGCTTGTGAACGTTAAATACGACAGCTTCTTGTCTGCGCTGCGTAACGCGCCCTTAATGGTGGCAGCCAAGGCGTTGTCGGTGGAAACCGTCGACTCTAAGGTGTTGGGGCTGGCGCGTGAAGACATCGTCTGGCATTCGGTACGCGACTTAATTCAAGACGTGCCCGGCAAGGTGATGGACGGCCTAAATATGGTCGAATATGCGGATCATGATGCACAGGCGCAGCGGGAAAAAGTCGATGCCTTGTGCGCTCAGCTCGATGGTTTAATGGCACGCGGAGAGGCTGGCATTATCGGCTATCAAGTCAGTGATGACTTAGCCTCGTTAAATCGCATTTATGCGATGCGCAAAAAAGCCGTGGGCCTGCTGGGTAATACTAAAGGTCGGCAAAAGCCCATCGCCTTCGTAGAAGATACGGCGGTACCCCCGGAAAACTTGGCAGATTATATCGTCGAATTTCGCGCCTTATTAGACGCCAATCAGCTGCAATATGGCATGTTTGGCCATGTGGATGCGGGCGTCTTGCACGTACGCCCAGCGCTAGACATGACGGATCCTGCACAAGAAGTGACGCTGCGAAAAATCTCCGACAAAGTAAACGCGCTCACCGCTAAATATGGAGGCTTAATGTGGGGTGAGCACGGTAAAGGCTTTCGCTCCGAATACAGCCCGACCTTTTTTGGCGAAGTGTTATATACCGAACTGCGCCGCATTAAGTCGGCCTTTGACCCATTTAACCGCTTAAACCCAGGTAAGATTTGTACGCCACTCGACAGCCTAGACCAGTTAGTGTCGGTGGATGCCACCAAGCGCGGTTTCTATGATCGACAAATTCCTAT
>JAHLFI010000032.1 GCA_018883865.1 Candidatus Oceanisphaera merdipullorum | reverse complement strand
TTATCCTTTACAATCCGCCTCCTTAAAATCAGTCGTTTTAGTAATAAGTTCCTTGCCTCCGATGGTGTGACTGAGCCCGCGAAGAGGCTATACCCGTAAGGAGCAATCCATGCGTCACTACGAAATCGTATTTATGGTTCACCCTGATCAGAGTGAACAAGTTCCAGGCATGATTGAGCGTTACACCGCTGCAATCACTACTTCAGGCGGTCAAGTTCACCGCATGGAAGACTGGGGCCGTCGCCAGTTAGCTTACCCAATCAACAAGCTGCACAAAGCACACTATGTTCTGATGAACGTAGAAGCTGACCAAGCTGTGATTGACGAGCTGGAAACTAACTTCCGCTTCAACGATGCGGTACTGCGTAACATGGTTATGCGTACTAAGAATGCCGTTACTGAGCCTTCTGAAATGGCGAAAGCCAGAGACGAACGCCCACGTCGCGACGACGCTCGTGCAGAAATGTCTGCTGAGTAATTCACGTTTAAGCTGAGGAATTAGAATCATGGCAAGTTTTTTCCGTCGTCGTAAGTTCTGTCGTTTCACCGCTGACGGTGTTGTTGAGATAGACTACAAAGACATCGTAACCCTGAAGAACTATGTTACCGAGTCCGGTAAAATTGTACCTAGCCGTATCACTGGTACCCGCGCTAAATATCAGCGTCAGTTGGCTCGTGCGATTAAACGCGCTCGTTACCTGGCCCTGCTGCCTTACACCGATCTGCACAAGTAAGCAGCGGCCTAACTCTTTTATTTTTTTGAGGAAAGGTAATGCAAGTTATTCTTCTTGATAAAATCGCCAGACTTGGCGGCCTGGGCGACCAGGTAACCGTTAAATCCGGTTATGCTCGTAACTTTTTGCTGCCACAAGGCAAAGCTGTATTGGCCACCAAAGACAACGTAGCGAATTTCGAAACTCGTCGCGCTGAATTGGAAGGCAAATTGGCTGAGCAATTGGCTGCTGCACAAGCCCGTGCCGACCAGTTATCTGGTTTGGAAAACGTGGTAATTGCATCTAAGTCTGGTGACGAAGGCAAATTGTTTGGTTCTATCGGTGCTCGTGATGTGGCTGATGCCATCACGGCTGCTGGTATTGAAGTAGGCAAGAGCCAAGTACGTCTGACTGACGGCGTACTGCGCAACGTTGGCGAATACGAAGTGGGTGTGCAACTGCACGCCGACGTTAAAGCTATCGTTAAGATTCAGGTAGTTGCTGCCTAAGTTTTGCTGCTCGTCAAAAAAACCCGCGCTTGTCGCGGGTTTTTTATTGCCTGAAATAAGGCTACAGTGGAGCAAGCTTCAAGGGAGAAATAACATGGCAGACTGGACAACCGGCATCGTCAAAGCGCGTACCCAATGGACGGACACCTTATTTTCAATCGTAGTTGAGGCCGACGTTGAGCCCTTTCAAGCAGGGCAATTCACCAAACTGGCTTGGCACACGGCAGGCAATAAAGTGGCTCGTGCTTATTCCTATGTGAATGCACCCGGCCAAGACTGCGAATTTTATATTATTACTATTCCTGAAGGCCAGTTAACGCCCTATTTGGCGAGCCTTAAAGTGGGTGATGAGTTATTAATCGAGCGCTCAGCCGCCGGTTTTTTAACGCTGGAGGAAGTGCCCGCCGGCCGTGATTTATGGCTAATGGCCACCGGCACAGGTGTGGGGCCGTTTGTGTCTATGCTAGCCGAGGGCCGTTGTTGGCAGCAATTCGAGAATATAGTGTTGGTGCATGGGGTGCGCATGAGCAATGAGCTGGGTTATCAAGCGCGCATTCAAGCCCTGACCCAAGGTAAATCTAACTTCCACTATGTACCCTTTGTGTCTCGCGAATCCGCAGAGCTTGCCGAGGCTGGGCGCATTACCGAGGCTATTAAAGACGGCCGCCTAGAACAAAGAGTGGGCTTGGAATTTAGCGCCGAGCACAGCCGCGTGCTGGTCTGTGGGAATCCACAAATGGTACGCGATACCCTGACTGAGCTAAAGCTCAAAGGCTTACAAAAACACCTCAGGCGTCAGCCTGGGCAAGTGTTAATGGAAAATTATTGGTAAGTTCCGCCGTCAGATTAGTAACAAGATGGCGATCAGTTAAGGCCGTGAATAGTTACGGATGACGTCTGACGATGTAAGCTTACGGCTGACAGCTTAAGCGTTATTTCAACGCGTTATCCAGATCATCAAGCTCAAAAAGGCGGCTAAGCCCCAGCCCAGACCGATAATCCAATAAAAACCCCGCGCGCCCTGTTTGATGGACATGCGGTTATATAGCAAGAACAGCGCCCAAATCAAAGCGGGCAACAAGGGTAATAAAAACAGTCGAGCCATGACAAAGTCCTTTTTCGGCGGTGGAGGATAAAATAACAGGCCTGTTACGCACTTTAACAACAGCCTGAGTGCTCAGCCAGCTAAGATAAATTCCAGATGAGCCTAGTATGCGGCACAATAGACTCAATAAGGTATAGAGTCTGGAATTGACCTTTGAGCTTGCGAGCCGTGTCTCGCTTAATGTGAATCGATACTTATGTGAATCAACAAGGAGTAGTAGATGAAGCAATTAGTGATTAAGGCCTTTGGTGATGCCAGTCAGCTTGAGCTGGTGGAGCGCGAAAGCGCGCCGTTGGCGACCAATGAAATTCGCGTGCAAATGCATTTTGCCGGCGTTAACCCAGTAGACGCAAAAACTCGCGCCGGTTTAGGGTGGGGTGCCGAGGCGATTAAAGACCAGCTACCTTGGACGCCTGGCCTAGAGATGATGGGCACTGTGCTGGAGCTGGGTGCCGAGGTGAATATTTACCAAGTTGGTGATCGGATGTTTGGTTTGCTGGCAGGTGGCGGCTATAGCGAGGAGCTAGTGGTGCCGGCTAACGCCTTGTTACGTGTGCCTGGCTCGGTGAGCGATGAAACTGCTGCTGGCTTGTCTCTTGCCGGCCTTACCGCATGGCAAGCGCTAACTGAGCAAGGCCTGCTGAGCGCCGGTGAGCGGGTGTTAATCTCGGCTGCAGCAGGCGGCGTAGGGCATTTAGCGGTGCAGTTAGCCAAAAATTTGGGCGCCACCGTTATTGCATTGGCCTCTGCTCACAATCATGAGTTTTTACTCGGGCTTGGTGCTGATGAAGTGCTGGATTATAAAGATGCAGCCCAGTTAAGCGCGCTCGCACCCGTGGATCTGTTGTTGGATCTGGTCGGCGGCGAATCTGGGATTAGCTTGTTGTCTCGAGTGAAAGGCGGTGGCCGCGTGGTCACAGTGCCTACTATTACAGCCCCGCAAGTGATAGCGGCGGCCACGCCTTTGGGTTTAACCGCCACCGGCATGCTCAAGCATAATGACCTCCAACAGCTTGCTATGCTCATGCAATTGGTGGTCGAGCAAAAACTAAGAGTGGAAATCAGCCATGTTTATCCGCTTGCTGAGGGCGAATTAGCCCATCGTCAGATTGAAACTGGACATACCCGCGGTAAAATTTTGCTGCAAAATGAACTGCTCGACGTTTAATGTTTTGGCTTTTATGCCTTCGGCTTTCAATATAAGGATCCTCCATGAAGTTTTGGTCTCTGTTATTGCTCTTAAGCCCGATGTGGGTGTCGGCGGCACCTAAATTGGTGCAACAAGTAGACGCTTCAAAAGACGGCTTAGTGATCCCCTATCAAATGTATCAATTGGATAATGGTCTGACGGTGTTGCTCAATCCCGACAAATCGGATCCCTTGGTGCATGTGGAGATGACCTACCACGTGGGCTCGGCACGGGAAGAGCCAGAGCAAACCGGCTTTGCCCATTTCTTTGAGCACATGATGTTTCAAGGCTCCAAGCATGTAGGCGATCAAGAGCATTTTCGTTTGATCAACGAAGCCGGTGGCACCATGAATGGCAGCACCAACCAAGACAGAACCAATTACTATCAAACCGTGCCCGCCAACCATCTGGAAAAGGTGTTGTGGTTGGAAGCGGATCGCATGGGCTTTTTACTGGATGCCGTCAGCCAACGCAAATTTGAAATTCAGCGTGATACCGTTAAGAACGAGCGCGCCCAGCGGGTCGATAACCAGCCTTATGGCTTAGTCAGCGAGCGCATGGGCGAGCTCTTATATCCCAGAGATCATCCGTATAGCTGGCAGCCAATTGGCTATGTGGAAGATCTCGACCGCGTTAATGTCGATCACCTAAAAGCCTTCTTTAGCCGTTGGTATGGGCCCAATAACGCCACTTTGGTGATCAGCGGCGATTTTGACTCGGCACAAACGCTGCAATGGATCGAAAAATATTTTGGCTCCATTCCCAAAGGTCCAGAGGTGACCTCGGATAAGCCGCAACCTGCCAAGCTGGACAATGATCGCTATCAAACGCTGGTCGATAGTCGTATTCGCATGCCCATGCTGTATATCACTTATCCGACCGTCTGGCTGGGCCATAAAGATGAAGCCGCATTAGACGTGTTGGCCAATGTGCTGGGCGGCGGCAAAAGCTCGCTTTTGTATCAAGAGTTAGTGGAAACCGGTAAGGCGGTCAGCGCCGGCGCCGGTCATTATTGTGGCGAGCTGGCCTGTACCTTAAGCGTATGGGCTTACAGCAACCCGTCGAAAGACGGTTCCTTAGTACCATTAAAAGCAGACATAGACCGCATTATTGGCGAGCTAGGCGAGCGTGGTATTAAGAAAGCCGATGTGGATAAAGCGGTGACCGAACTGCGCGCGGATCTGATTTTAGGACTCGACAGTACTCAAGGTAAGGCGCGCCAGTTAGCGGCCGGTAAAGTCTTAAAAGACGATCCTCTGTATGCCATCAATGCTTGGCGCCAGTTGGCTGACACTACGCCTGAGCAAGTGACGGCCGCGTATGAGCAGTATCTGCATAACCAGCCCAAAGCGACCTTAAGCGTGGTGCCGACCGGCAAAACCGACTGGCAAGCAGCTAAGCCTAACTATGAAACGCCTGAACGTGTGTTACCTAATGCTGACAAGCAAGATGCCGACAAAAAAAGTGCCGACCAGCAAACAGCAGCGCCGATAGTGGCGCGCGAGGTGAAAGATGACTTTGACCGTAGCCAAATGCCTCAAGCGGCCGATCCTGTGACCATTAAGGTGCCCGAATTATGGCAAGCTAAGCTTGGCGATAACATTCAGCTGCAAGGTATCATGAATGACGAGATCCCCGCGGTCTCCATTATCTTGGCGTTTCCGGGTGGCCAACAGGCAGAAAGCGCCGATGAAATAGGCGTGGCGAGCTTAACCGCCGACATGATGAACCAAGGCACCGAAAAACTGACTTCGGGCGAGTTCAGTGAAGCGCTAGAGCGTTTGGGTGCCAGCGTCAGCGTCAGCACGGGTTTCTATACCAACCTCATCAACATCACCACCATGACCGAAACCTTGCCCCAGACCTTGGCATTGGTCGAAGAGCTGTTATTTCATCCGGGTCTGCGTGAGCAAGACTTTGAAAAAGTAAAAGCCCAGACCTTAGAAGGCATGGCACAAAATCGCCATCAGCCTTCTTGGTTAGCCCAGCAAGCGTTTCGCCAGCTAATGTACGGCAAAACCCGTATGGGCCTGCCCGATGATGGCCAAGCCGAGCAAGTAGCCAAGATCACGCTTGAGCAAGTACGTGACTATTATCAGCATTATTACAACCCGGCTAACGGCCATGTGTTGGTGGCCGGTGATTTGTCAGCAAGCCAAGCCAAGCAAGACTTCGACTTTTTAACTAAGTGGCAGGGTGAGGTGCCTAAACTGCCGGCCGTTGTCGTTGAACCCCAGCCAGCCAAGCCGGGGATTTATATCGTCGATGTGCCGGGTGCCGTGCAATCGGTCGTGAGAGTCGGGCGACGCGCCTTGCCTACAGATGCAACGGGCGCTTTTTTCTATGCCAATCTGATGAACTTTAATTTGGGTGGTAACTTTAATAGCCGCATCAACTTAAACCTGCGCGAAGACAAAGGCTTCACCTATGGCGCCAACTCGTACTTCACCGGTAACCGAGATGCGGGCGTGTTCTTGGTGGCTACAGATGTGCGCAGCGACGTGACGGCGGACGCCATTAAAAACATCTTGCAAGAGTTTGAGACTTTTAAGGATGAGGGCCCCAGCGACAAAGAGCTGGCCTATTTACGCAGTAGCTATTCGCAACAAGATGCGCTGGCTTATGAAACCTTAGGCGACAAAGCCGGCTTCTTATTGCAGTTGGCGATGATGAAATTGTCACCGGACTATCTGGTTAAACAGCAAGAGATAGTGGCTAAGGTGAGCCAAGAAAAGCTGACTGAGCTGGCTAAGCAGTGGTTAGATCCTAAAGATATGGTAATAGTGGTGGTCGGCGACAAGGCGAAGCTTGAAAAATCTTTGCAAAGCCTCCATCTACCCATACATGACTTTACCATTGAGTAATGAGGCCAGACCTCTCGCCGCCTTACCCCTCTGCACTTTGGGGTAAGGCGGCGCCAAAGAGTAATTAATAATGACCAAACCAAACAGCACACTGGCCGCACGCATTACCGCTTGGCATCAGCCACAAAGCTTGCCGACCATCAAAGGCATACGCCGTGGCATAGAACGTGAAAGCTTGCGCATTACCGCAGACGGTCATTTAGCCCAAAGTCCGCATCCTGCATCGCTCGGATCGACCTTGACCCATGGCTACATCACTACCGATTTTTCTGAGTCGCAGATGGAGTTTATTACTCCCGTCTCCGACTCTGTTGACGTGCTATTGGCGCAATTGGGCGATATTCACGGCTATGTGCTGCGTCATTTAGGTGATGAGCAATTGTGGCCGCTGAGCATGCCTTGCCTCTTAAAAGGTGGCGATGAGCACATTCCTTTGGCGCAATACGGCAGCTCCAATATTGGCCGCATGAAAACCCTGTATCGCCAAGGCTTGCATCACAGATACGGCAGCCGCATGCAGGTGATCTCGGGTGTGCACTTTAACTTCTCTATGCCCGACAGCTTTTGGAGTGAGTGGCACAGCACCGAAGGCCAAGACGCCTTTCTGCAAGATTTCGTGTCTGATAAATATTTAGGGCTGATCCGCAACGTCTATCGCTTTGGTTGGCTCATCCCCTATTTATGTGGTGCCTCACCAGCCTTGTGTGGTTCCTTCTTAAACGGCGTCGAGCATAAGTTACCCTTCGAGCGCTTAGGCAAAGGTACCTTGTATTTACCGTATGCCACCTCACTACGGCTCTCAGATCTGGGCTACACCAACAATGCTCAAGCGAACTTAAACATTTCGCTGGATAGCCTAGATGAATACGTCACCTCCTTGCGCAAAGCCATCAATACCCACGCTCCTGAGTTTGCCAACATAGGCGTTAAGGTCGACGGTGAATATCGCCAGCTAAACGACAACGTGCTGCAAATCGAAAACGAGCTTTATGCACCCATTCGGCCCAAACGCACCGCAGACAGCGGCGAAAAGCCCACAGATGCACTGCATACTCGCGGTATCGA
>JAHLFI010000031.1 GCA_018883865.1 Candidatus Oceanisphaera merdipullorum | reverse complement strand
ACGCGGAGAGGCTGGCATTATCGGCTATCAAGTCAGTGATGACTTAGCCTCGTTAAATCGCATTTATGCGATGCGCAAAAAAGCCGTGGGCCTGCTGGGTAATACTAAAGGCCGGCAAAAGCCCATCGCCTTCGTAGAAGATACGGCGGTACCCCCGGAAAACTTGGCAGATTATATCGTAGAATTTCGCGCATTATTAGACGCTAATCAGCTGCAATACGGCATGTTTGGCCACGTGGATGCGGGCGTATTGCACGTACGCCCAGCGCTAGACATGATGGATCCTGCACAAGAAGTGACGCTGCGAAAAATCTCCGACAAAGTAAACGCGCTCACCGCTAAATACGGCGGCTTAATGTGGGGTGAACATGGCAAAGGCTTTCGCTCCGAATACAGCCCGACCTTTTTTGGCGAAGTGTTATATACGGAACTGCGCCGCATTAAGTCGGCCTTTGACCCGTTTAACCGCTTAAACCCCGGTAAGATTTGTACGCCACTCGACAGCCTAGACCAGTTAGTGTCGGTGGATGCCACCAAGCGCGGTTTCTATGATCGGCAAATTCCTATCCATGTGCGCGACAGTTACACGCCGGCCATGGACTGTAACGGCAATGGCTTGTGTTTCGACTTTGACGTGAATTCCCCCATGTGTCCGTCGATGAAGCTAACCTCAGACCGTCGCCATTCACCGAAAGGCCGGGCCGGCTTGGTGCGCGAATGGTTGCGCCAACTGTCGGCCCAAGGATTTGATCCCATGGCTGAAGAGGCGGCTATCATGGCAGGGCGCGTCAGCGTTAAAGGCTTGGTGGAGCGGGTTAAGTTCACTTGGCAAAAACAGCGAGGCGAATACGACTTCTCTCATGAAGTGAAAGAAGCCATGGACGGTTGCTTGGCCTGCAAAGCCTGCTCTAGTCAGTGTCCTGTTAAGGTAGATGTACCGACCTTCCGCGCACGTTTCTTACACCTCTATCATCAACGTTATCAGCGCCCGCCAAAAGATTATTTAGTCTCAATGGTGGAGTCGTACACGCCGTGGATGGCCAAGATGCCGGGCATCATCAATCCGCTGATGAAGAATAAATTTGTAAAAAGCAGCGCTCGCACGTTATTGGGCATGGTCGATATGCCATTGGTGAGTCAGCCAAGCCTAAATAAGTTATTGGCTGACGGCGCCAATCCGCGTTTTGACTTAGGCGAGTTGGAGGCGTTAAGCCTTGAGCAAAAAGCCAAGACGGTATTAATCGTTCAAGACCCCTTTACCTCATTTTATGATGCCAATGTGGTGTTTGACTTGGTGCAGCTAGCTCGTCGGTTGGGCTTTAATCCTGTGGTATTGCCCTTTAAGCCCAACGGCAAGGCGGCCCATGTGAAGGGCTTCTTGCGCCGTTTTGCTCATATGGCCGCCGATAGCGCCCAGTTCTTAAATCATCTGGCGCGCTTAGGCATTCCTTTGGTGGGTGTGGACCCGTCACTCGTGCTCTGTTATCGCGATGAATATTACAAAACCTTAGGCGAGGCGCGGGGCGACTTTGAGGTGTTATTAATCCAAGAATGGTTGTTGCAACAATTAGCGACCATTCCTGCTCAAGATATCGTCGGTGAGCCTTGGTATTTATTTGCACACTGCACCGAAAAAACGGCTAAACCGACTACTCATCAAGATTGGGCCGGCATTTTTGGCCACTTGGGGGCTAAACTTGAAGCCGTGCCTGTGGGTTGTTGCGGTATGGCCGGCACTTACGGCCACGAGAGCGAGCATGTCGAAGGTTCAAAACAGCTGTATAGCATGAGCTGGGCTCAGCCATTGAATGACCGACCGATAGAGCGCTGCTTGGCCACTGGTTTTTCGTGCCGCTCTCAGGTGAAACGTATCGAAGGGCAGGGCATTCAACATCCGGTGCAGGCGCTATTGAGCCTGTTGTGAAGAGCAAAAGGTGAAGAGTAAGGGGTGAAGAGTTCAGGGAACAAGCTGAGCGGTAGATAAGGGGATAGGCATTCACAAACCTTCAGATGCTGATTGTTATCTTTGGTCTTTGTTTATGCCGTCCACTTCACCCATTACACTTTACTCTTCACCATCAAAAGATTAAGGAAGCAACATGGGACTGATTTTAAATTTAATCATTGGTGGCCTAGCCGGTTGGATTGCCGGTCAGCTAATGAAAGGTCGCGGTTTTGGCGTAGTGGGCAACGTGTTACTGGGTGTAGTTGGCGGCTTTATCGGCGCCATTATGTTTCGCTTGCTTGGACTCATGTCCACCGGCATAGTCGGATCGCTTGTGATATCGACCATAGGGGCGGCATTGCTGCTTTACTTGGCGCAAAGATTTAAAAAGTAAGCCCTGTGGGCAGCCCTCAGCATTAAGCCATTAGCTAAAGACAAAAATTAAACGGCACTTTAGTCGGTAGCTCTGTTTAGTCGGCAGCTCTGAAGGGTGGGTTAGGCCTGTTCGCCTCACCCTTCAGATCCCACTCTTCCCGTCTTTCTCCTCACGGCAAGTAAAATAACACTAGACATTCTCCGTCTATTAACAGAGAATGCGTCCTCAGCCCAGTTGGGCATGACCTTTTGTGATGTGGGTCACGATATTTTAAGCAGATAACCAATGCTTTATGTCGTTATAACCCGCCTATTCGGCATGCTACATGGCAATTTAACGGATTATTTCGGTTAATATTGTCAAGACCCTGGGTTTATGTAGCTGCCAAAGTATGTGCGTTGAAGCGGGTTATATTGCGTTTTTTAGGAACATAACGCATCACGTCCGCGCCAAACGACGCGACCCTTATCGGGTTGCACGTCCCCTCCATTGGGCGCGACGACACAAGTCTGGCAGATCGACATCCATGATGAGAAAGACGAGCTGATTTATCAGCAAGTTAACCATGGCGGTGTTGAGACAAAAATGGCCAGATTAGCCTTGTGAATCTTAGTGTTAAATACACTTTGTAAAGGAAACCCTCATTTCGATGAGAATAGGTTGTCCTTGGCCCTATTGTATCAGTCCGCCGAAATTCTATTTATTCGGAACTGTTAAATGACAAATTCTACACTTGTACTTGCTGAAAATGCCCCTGCTTTTACTGAATTAGGCTTAGCTCCTGAAGTTTTACAAGCACTGACCGATGCCGGTTATGTGACTCCTTCTGCTATTCAGGCTGCCGCTATCCCTACTTTGCTTGAAGGCCGTGACGTTTTAGGCTTGGCACAAACCGGTACTGGTAAAACTGCGGCGTTCGCACTGCCGTTGTTGAGCACCATTACCGGCGGTAACTCTACTCCTCAAGTATTGGTATTAGCACCGACCCGCGAACTGGCTATCCAGGTTGCCGAGTCGTTTGAAGGCTATGCCAAATATCGCAAAGACATCCGCATCATGTCCATCTATGGTGGCCAAGCGTACGACACTCAAATCCGTTCATTGAAGCGCGGTGTTGATGTGGTAGTCGGTACTCCAGGTCGTGTTATGGACCACATGCGTCGTGGTACTCTGAAATTGGACAATCTGAAAGCATTAGTGCTGGACGAGGCCGATGAAATGTTGCGCATGGGTTTCATCGACGACGTAGAATGGATTTTGGAACAAACTCCAGCTACTCGCCAGATTGCTCTGTTCTCAGCTACTATGCCGCCAGTTATTCAACGCGTTGCTCAGAAGTACCTGAACAACCCTAAAGAAGTGCGCATCGAGAACAAAACCCGTACTAACTCCAGCATCAAGCAGCGCTACTGGTTTGTACGTGGTATGAACAAACACGAAGGTTTGTGCCGTTTGGTAGAAACCGAAAAAATGGATGCCATGCTGGTATTCGTACGTACTCGTAAAGACGCTGAAGATCTGGCCGAGATGATGAGCCGCGAAGGTCACGCTTGTGAAGCCTTGCACGGTGATATTCCGCAGAAACTGCGTGAAAAAGTGATTGAGCGTCTCAAGAATGGTCGTTTGAACATCTTGGTAGCAACCGACGTTGTTGCTCGTGGTCTGGACGTTGAGCGTATCAGTCACGTAGTGAACTTCGACATGCCACATGACAACGAATCATACGTACACCGTATCGGTCGTACTGGTCGTGCTGGCCGTGAAGGTGATGCAATCTTGTTTGTTACCGGTCGTGAAAAACGCGGTCTGTTCAACCTTGAGCGTCATACTCGCCAACCGATTGAAGAAATGCAGATGCCGTCTGCAGACGAGATCAACAAGATCCGTGCTGAGCGTTTCAAAACTAGCCTGCGTGTGAGCGTAGAAGCTGATGAGAAAGCCCTGGCACCTTTCGTTGAAATGATTGAGTCATTAGAAGAAGAAGGCATCGATAGCTCACTGTTGGCGGCTGGTTTAGCGCGCTTGTTGCAAGGCGACCGTCCATTGTTTATGGAAGACCGTCCACAAGCCGCTCGTCGCCCAGAAGTACGCGAAAGCCGTGAACGCACTGAACGTAGCGATCGTAATGACCGCAGCGACCGTGGCGAACGCGCTCCTCGTGCACCACGCTCAGGCCGTGACGAAGTAGCCATGGAAACGTTCCGCGTAGACGTTGGCCGTGTACACGGTGTTAAGCCGGGTCATCTGGTAGGTGCGATTGCTAACGAAGCAGACCTTGAGTCACGCTTCATTGGTCAAATCCAAATCCACGATGACTACTCAACGGTTGATCTGCCACAAGGTATGACGGCTGAAGTACACAAAGTACTGCAAAACGTACGTGTGTGTCAGCGCCCGTTGAACTTGGCTAAATACGAAGGTGGCCCAGCGCCACGCCGTGCGAGCTTTCGTCCTACCGACGAGCGCAAGCCACGCAGCCCACGTCGTACCGAGCGCTTAAACGGCTAATCCCGTCTCATCGCTAAACTGAAAAAGGCCTGTCAGCAATGACAGGCCTTTTTGTTTTTAAATGGTGAGGGGATGCGCAAAGAGTAAAGTGGACGATCACAGCATGGCGCCACCTTTAAGCGCTGCAATATCGGTGGGTCAGCATGGTTGACCGTTTTAAAGAAAGATATAAAACCGAGCCGAAGGTTCTTTTAGCGCAAAGACGAGCTCTTAAGAATACGCGCTGCACCTCGCATTCATGCTCCTACGCGGATGAGTGTTGGTCGGTCGATGTTCGGTTGTTGTCGGCACTGTGTATCATGGTTAATTCACCATTCACCATTCACCATCAGCGCGGCGGCAGGTGTTTATCTTTAACGGATAGCGTAGGGAGTAACGCTTTGTGCGGCAGAATTGTGTTTAGGTTTGTGTCGTCTTTACCATTCATCACAATCCAGCCATAAAAAAACGCCGCACTCTGAGAGTGTGGCGTTTATTATTTTGCTTGGCGCTTGGCGCTTGGCGCTTGGCGCTTGGCGCTTGGCCTAAAGCCTTGTCTAACAATTAGTTAGAAAATTAGTTAGACAGTGACTCAGGCAGGTGCTCACGCATGGTGGAAAGCATGATTTTGAGTACTTTAGGGTTAGCACACACAAGATTACCGCTGCGCTCAAAGTTATGACCACCCACGAAGTCGGTGACAATGGAACCGGCTTCCCGTGCGATCAAACTGCCAGCAGCAAAGTCCCATGGCTTTAGGCCCAGTTCCCAGTAACCGTCTACACGACCGGCGGCCACATAAGCCAGATCTAAGCTTGGGGCACCGGCACGGCGAATATCAGAGCTCTGTACAAACAGATCTTTGAACATGCCTAAGTAGGCCTCTACGTGGTGTTTTTGCTTAGAGGGAAAACCCGTTGCCAGTACGGCTGTGGTTAAGTCTTTGGCTTTACCAGTACGAACGCGATAACCGTTTAACTGCGCACCGGCACCGCGGCTAGCGGTGAACAGCTCATCACGAATCGGATCGTAAACTACGGCTTGTTCGGTACGGCCTTTGACGCGCAGCGCAATGGATACGGCAAAGTGAGGAATACCATGGATGAAGTTAGTAGTGCCATCAAGTGCGTCAACAATCCACTGATAATCAGGGTTGCTGCCGGTTAGTTCACCACATTCTTCACCAATAATGGTGTGCTCCGGATAAGACTTACGGAGGGTATTAACGACGGCGTTTTCTGCGTCTAACTCGACGTTAGTAACAAAATCGTTCTGGCCTTTTACACGCGTTTCGGTGTTATCAGGATTGGCAAAACCTTTGACGAGAACTTGGCCGGCGTTACGCGCAGCGCGTACCGCAATATTCAGCATCGGATGCATATGAGTGAACTCACTTGATGTTAAAGAACGAAATTTGAGCGACATATTATACCCGTGATCGAAAATGAGGCAAGGCTTAATCCAGTCTTAAGGAGCCGCCTTGG
>JAHLFI010000030.1 GCA_018883865.1 Candidatus Oceanisphaera merdipullorum | reverse complement strand
CTTGCGTTCTTACATGACCGACATGCAGAACATCGCCGTTGGTGGTTAGTCGTAAAGTTGAATAGTTGCTTTAATTAGCGCGGTATAAAAAGGGAGCTTAGGCTCCCTTTTTTGATCTCAACGTTTCCCTCAGACTAGAAGCACATATCAATAGATGGCAGGATTATCTGCGCCAACACGCTAAGCCGTATCCCTACGACGCTCTGCAAATGCCGTCCATGGTATTTGAAGGTTGGCTTCGTTAATTCCTGCCATCTCTTCTCAACACCGAGTTTTTGGAGGCCATTATTCTGTCTTTGTCGTCCAGCGCTTCAGCTGCTGGTCCTGCAGCTAAAGCGCAGACTACAAAACATGGCTTCCTGATCTCCATTCCCCAATCTTGGGCTGACTTGATATACTGGGCGCACATTTAGGGGAGTGAATATGAGTTTTGATCAGCGTTTTGGTGGCATTGCCCGCCTGTACGGCAACCATGCATTGGCAACCTTTGCACAGGCACACGTGTGTGTGATCGGCATAGGTGGCGTTGGCTCTTGGGCGGCAGAGGCGCTGGCACGCTCGGGCATAGGTGCCATCACGCTGTTGGATATGGATGACATCTGTATCACCAATACCAATCGGCAAATTCATGCACTCACCAATCAGATTGGCCAAGAAAAAACGCAGGCTATGGCGGAGCGCATTGCCTTAATCAATCCATACTGCAAAGTCACCGTCATCGATGATTTTATCAGTAGCGAAAATCAGGCGGACTATTTGCTGCGGGATTTTGATTATGTATTGGATGCGATCGACTCGGTAAAAGCCAAGGTGGCCTTGATCGCTTTTTGCAAGCGTAACAAGATCCCCGTGATCACCGCAGGTGGGGCTGGCGGACAGACGGATCCGAGTCAGATCCTGATCCGGGATCTCAGCAAAACGATTCAGGATCCTTTAGCGGCCAAGGTGCGCAACGAGCTGCGTCGTTTCCACAATTTTAGTAAAAATCCCCAGCGCAAATTTGGCGTGGATTGTGTGTTCTCGACCGAACAGCCTAAATACCCAGATGGCCATGGCGGCATTTGCAATGCCAAACCTGAGTTAGATGGCACCATGAAGATGGACTGCGCCTCGGGTTTCGGCGCCATCACTCACATCACCGCCACCTTCGGCTTCTTCATGGTGAGTCGTGTGTTGGCCAAGTTAGCGGCGAAAAATGATCGTGCAGCGTAACCAGTTAAACGTGAGGAGTAATACACTAAATCTAAAGATTTGGGTGTTACTCCTCACGGTTTTTACTGGCAGCTTTGTTTGATGGCAGTAACTACCGCTCTTAATCCATTGCCCCGTGATGGGCTGAGGTGGCTTAACAGCTGCAACTCGGAAAAGTATGCTTCCATATCGAAGGCTTGAATTTGCGCGGCGGTTTTATTATTTAACGCCGCCAGCACCACAGCCATCAACCCTTTAACGATGCGGGCATCTGAGTCGCAATGCAGCTGCCAACATCCATTCGTACCCAACTCGCTGACTAGCCAAGCCTGACTTTCGCAGCCGTGAATAGCATTGGCCTCTATTTTATCTGCCGCATCCAATGCCGGTAGCTGTTTAGCTAACTTTATTAGCTCTTTATAGCGGGCTTCCCAACTGTGGGTGGCGGAAAATAAGCTGCGAATTTCAACGTCGGTAATGGTGTGGCCCAGAGTGTGGTCAATAGTGTGATCAATAGGGTGGCTGTGACCAGAGTGCTGCATTAGAAAAACTCCCGTGCTTTATCCAGACCGGCCAATAAGGCGGCAATGTCGTCAGGTGTATTGTAAAAAGCGATGGATGCGCGAATGGTGCCTTGTGACAAATCCAATGCCTGCATTAAGGGCATGGCGCAATGGTGGCCGGTGCGCACGGCTATGCCTTGCATATCGAGTAGGGTGGCCAAATCTTGGGGATGCACCTCATCAATCACAAACGATACGGCACCGGCTTGGGGGCGACCAATAATACGTACGTCTGGCATGGTGCTGAGGCCGGTGAGCAGTTGCTTCATCAAGGCTTGTTCGTGCTTGGCTAAGGCCGCTCTATCTAATCCTGATAAATAATCGATGGCGGCACCTAAACCGATGGCGCCGGCAATATTCGGCGTGCCGGCTTCAAATTTGAAAGGCAGCTCGCCAAAAGTGGTGCGCGCAAAGCTCACCTTTTTAATCATCTCGCCACCGGTTTGCCAAGGTGGCATGGCCTCTAATAATTCTCGCTTGCCGTACAGCACGCCGATGCCGGTAGGGCCAAACATCTTATGGCCCGAAAACACATAAAAATCGCAATCCAGCGCTTGTACATCGATAGGGAAATGACCTACCGCTTGCGCGCCATCGATGAGCGTCACCGCACCCACAGCTTTGGCCATGGTAATCAATTCTTTAATAGGATTGATCATGCCCAGCGCATTAGAGATATGGCTCACCGCCAGCAGCTTAGTGCGGTCTGAAAATAACCCAGCAGCCGCCTCTATATCTAATTCATCATCAGCCGTTAATGGGATCACCTTGATGATGGCGCCGGTAGCGGCGGCCACTTGCTGCCAAGGCACTATATTAGCGTGATGCTCCATAGTGGAGAGCAAAATTTCATCACCGGCCTTAAGGCTGTGCATGCCAAAACTGTAGGCCACTAGGTTGATGGCCTCAGTCGTGCCGCGCGTCCAAATCACTTGGGCAGAATCTGGGGCATTAATAAAGCTCGCTACCTTAGTGCGTGCGCCTTCAAAAGCCTGAGTCGCTTGGCCACTTAAGGCGTGAGCGGCACGATGCACGTTGGCATTTTGACTTTGGTAATAATACTCAAGCGCATCCAGCACCACTTGCGGTTTTTGGGTAGTAGCTGCGTTATCCAGATACACCAAGGGCTGGTCATTGGCTGTTTGAGCCAGAATAGGGAAGTCGAGTCTGAGGGTGTTTATATCCAGGATCATAACCGTTCAAGTAAATAAGCGCTGGCAAGATCATGCGGCAAAGCCGAGCCTATGACAAGAAGCGTGAACAGGAACCTCTTCCTTTTAAAGATCAAACCTAAAGTGAGCTCGCAACTGAAGAACGCGAAACCCGCGGAAAAATTAAGATGAGATAAGATCGAAAAATGCCAAGGATCTTATTGGTAAGAGCTATGAAAAACTCCGAACCCTACAAAATATCCTCTTTAGGATGTTACCCGTAATGCTCCCCTTCAGAGCTGGTCTCTATTTTTTGCGGGTTCCGAGGATTCCGTTGCAAAAATCTTTAAGCTCTTTGTTTAGCTCGGCGCTAGGTTTCCGACTGCACCTTTCCCCTGTGGCTGCTAGCCGCTAGAATACGGCTCCTGTTTCACTGTCGGAATGCCATTATGAAATTAAACCCAGCCCAAGACGAAGCCGTGCACTTTATTGGTGGCCCTTGCCTAGTGCTGGCGGGCGCCGGCAGTGGAAAAACACGTGTTATAACCAACAAAATCGCCTATCTGGTGCGTAAATGTGACTATAAGGCGCGAAACATCGCCGCCGTCACTTTTACCAATAAAGCGGCTCGTGAGATGAAAGAACGGGTGCTGCAAACCCTGAGCAAAGCGGAAGCACGCGGACTTATGGTGTCGACCTTTCATAGTCTTGGCCTAGATATTATTCGCCGTGAGCATAAGACTCTGAACTTAAAGGCCGGCTTCTCGTTGTTTGACGATCAAGATCAGCTGGCGCTATTAAAAGATCTGACGGATCAAGAACTCGACGGCGATAAAGAAGCGCTGAGTCGGTTAGTTAGCACCATTTCTAGCTGGAAAAACGATCTGGTATTGCCGGCGCGTGCGGCACGGATCGCCCAAGATCCAGAGCAAGTGTTGTTTGCCCAGTGCTATGAGCGGTATCAGCGCCAGATGAAGGCCTATAACGCGCTGGATTTTGACGACTTGATCTTGATGCCAACCTTATTGTTGAAAACCAAT
>JAHLFI010000029.1 GCA_018883865.1 Candidatus Oceanisphaera merdipullorum | reverse complement strand
GCCATGAAATGGGCGATGCTGCGTACTCCCTCACCGCCACCAGCGTCACCCCTTATGAGCAAGCTCATTAATTAGGTCATAGGGCTATAAAAGGCGCGAGCTGGATATTCTGCTCGCGGAATTGGGTTTGGGTTTGGCCATTAAAATTATGATGCAGCTCTGAACACTATTTTCCGTGCCTTTCATAAATAAAGAAGTGTGGATTCCGTGGCAGAAATAATCTTATGTTGTGTACTTATCGCTTAACGCTGACGGCTGATAACTCCCCGAAGGGGCACACGTTTCTGATACAATCTCGTCCTCACTTATTCTTACTGCTGCTAATTAATGACTGCTCGTCTGATTTTGGCCCCCATGGAGGGGGTATTGGATCACTTAATGCGCGACTTACTAACCCGCATTAACCCCTTCGACTTATGTGTGACCGAGTTTATTCGCGTGGTGGATATGCGTTTGCCACCGCGGGTGTTTTATCGCCTGTGTCCTGAATTGCGTGAAGGCTGTAAAACTCCTAACGGTACGCCGGTGCGCATTCAACTGTTGGGCCAAGAGCCTGATTGGCTAGCAGAAAATGCTGAACAGGCCTGCTTATTGGGTGCTCAAGGCATAGACCTTAATTTTGGTTGCCCGGCTAAAACCGTGAATAAGAGTCGCGGCGGCGCTTCGCTTTTGGCCGACAGTGAGCAGCTATATCGCATCGCTAAGGCGGTGCGCGCAGCCGTGCCCGCCCATTTGCCAGTGAGCGCTAAAATCCGCTTAGGCTTAGAAGACAGAGACAGCTACTTAGAAAACAGCCAAGCCCTAGTTGCAGGCGGCATTACTGAGCTGGCGGTGCATGCACGCAGTAAAAAAGACGGCTATCGCCCGCCAGCCTATTGGCCCATGGTGGCCGACATTCGCACAGCCTTAACCATTCCGGTAGTGATTAACGGTGAGATTTGGAATAGCGAGCAGGCCTTACTGGCTCAAACACAAAGTGGCTGCACGGACGTGATGCTCGGCCGCGGCGCGCTGGCTTTGCCAAACTTGGCGGCCACCATCAAGCACAAAGCCGCACCCATGAGTTGGCCCGAGGTGTTAGCGCTGTTATTAGACTATTCGGCGCAAGAAATTGAAGGTGATAAAGGCGAGTATTATCCAAACCGCATCAAGCAATGGTTAAGCTACTTAAAAATCCAATATCAGCCCGCTCATGAGCTGTTTAGCCAAATACGCGCCTTAAAACACACCGACGATATTCGTCGCACGCTCGCTTCGCTCTAGCTGACCTTTGATTTACGTCATGCTGCGACGCAATTTGGCCACCTATAATGATGCTCATTTCAGCGTTTAGGAATCAATCATGAGCAGCAAACTAGAGTCTCGACTGGAAGAGCGCCTAAAAGCGGAGGCTTCAATGCACAGGTACGCTTTTTTGCAGGCGGTGCAGGCGTTAGATGGTGAATTAGCAGTACTGCTTAACGATTTATCCCCCGATGAATGGGCCGACCAAGTCGCCTTGACGGTGTGGCCTCAGCTAGAGCCCCATATAAAGCAGCTTAAACAAGTAGACGCGGCACTGTGCCAGCAACAATTAGGCTTATACGGGTTATGCAGCGATTGTGAAGACGAGCTCAGTCGCGAGCAGTTATATCAAGACCCCTGTCGCCAGCGCTGCAGCCTCTGCCACAGCAAGCACTTAAATAGCCAACCTACCAGTTGGAAGCTCTAACACTTCGAGTGCATTACCCCCTAAACACTAGAAGGGCGTAACATTAAACCGCAGACAACAAAAAGCCGGCTTTAGCCGGCTTTTTCATTACTAATTACGCGTTAGCTAACAATTAGAAATTATACTGTAGACCTACACCGTACAAGTCGTCTTTACCTGAGACTTCGTTGAGGACGTACTCACCGTAGACCTTTGTCTTAGGCGTGAACGCATAACGAACACCGAAGGTGTATTGGTCAACTTTAAATTTATCAGAATCCGCCTTACGGCCTTTTCGATTGGCGTAGTCAGCGATTAAAGTCCACTGATCCACAGTGTAAGCCGCTTGCAGCTCCCAGAACTTATTGCCGCCGTCAGATGCGCCTACATATGTCATGTCACGCTCACCATACAAACCGGCAAAGTAGAAACCGTCGATTGAGTAATGTGTGCCCACACCCCACTCACTGGTTTTATCTTCGCGGCCTAACGTTGGGTTGTTTGCATCTTGTTGGTTGTAGTTAGCTACAAAACCCAAACCGATAGGTGCAGTGTACCCAGCAGCAACACCCCAACGATTACCTTTTGAGTTTTGGTTACCCACATAATCATCGTCCTTACGATCGTCACTAAAAGCATACGCGGCTCGTAAATCTACGCCGTTTTCTGCATAAGACAGACGTACTTGGTCATCGACGCGGTTAAAGCCACCGGCATCAGTAACAACAGCACCGAAGATATCGAAAGTATCGGTCAGGTCAGTCAACAAGGCTCGTGGGGCTTCACTCTTACCGAACGTCAAGTCGGTGGTGTCCATAAAGCGGAAACCTACCCAAGCATAACGAGTTTTTATGTCATCATTTTGGCTAGATTCTGCAGCAAGCTGAGCTTCGTACTTACCGATCAGAGCGGTGGCATCATCCAGAACGTACTTAACGTTAACGCCTAAACGCACTTCACCTTGACCACCAAAGTTTTGTGCATCGTTCGGTTTAGCCTCTTGATAATCAAAAGCACCGGCTTCATATTGCAGACGACCATACAGGTCAACTTTTGAGCCATCTTCGGCTGCATAAATTTCTACCGCACTTGCAGAAGTTGCGAACAGTGCTGGAATAGTCAAAGCTAAAATTGTTTTTTTCATCATTTTTATATGCCTACTGTGATTAAACACTAAGTCCTTGTATTCCCTGTGTTAGTAACGGCTTGCGTTACTATGGATAGCAGACTACCACCGCTATTTTGGGCTTGCAACCAAATCTCTGGGAACTTTTTGTGACAAAAATACTCTTTCTGCAGCGAATTCTCGGCGAAACCGCCTTTTCTCCAAGTTAGCGCTGCCCTTGGCTTTAGCGACCTTTTATTCCCTTGCTCGGTCAGGCTCAGTCGGTAATATTTTGATGTAAATGCACGTTAATATTGGCTGCAGAGCCGCGCCCTTAGGGGCTTTTGCTGCTATGGCCAGTTGATCACGCCCCTGCCAACATGGCGGATTTTCGCTCGTCATTTTTTAGCCGCTCAGCATGTTATAATCGCTTCAGCCGGCGTGATTTACCCTCTATTCACGTTTTTCGTTCGTTTTTAACTGCTGTTTCTGACGAGTTCACGCCCCCGCCTTGGCCATTTACTTTTATAAGCTAACTTAATGCCTAATTACGATAAGCCCAATACCGATAAGCCCGTTCCCGAGGCGCCAACGCCCCAAAAGCCCAGCGGCGATTATCAAAGTCTGGTGCGCGATAACTATCGACGCTTGAGTAACGCCTTGCCAAATTTCAAGCCTCGGCGGGAACAAAACTACCTAGTCGCAGAAATGAGTAAGGTGCTGTCTGGGCGCTACGATCCCGCACGGCGTATTTTAGTGGCCGAAGCCGGTACCGGTATTGGTAAGTCCTTGGCCTATTTACAGGCGGGTATTCCGTGGGCGCGGATGCAACAAAAGAAGTTGGTGATCTCCACCGCCACCTTGGCTTTGCAAGAGCAACTGATTGAGAAAGATCTGCCGCTGTTTCATCCGCACTGTAAACCCAGCTTTAAGTTTGCCTTGGCTAAGGGCCGCGCGCGCTATTGCTGTGCACGGCGTTTATCGGATCTGAGCGCGGGCGCGGCACAAACCCAGATGTTTGCGCCGGACTCTTTCGAGCAAGTATTAGCGGATAGCCACTTATTAAGCAGTGCGCCGTTAACTGAGAGCCAACAAAGTCAGTTAGCCAGTATGTGGCAAGCCTTTTGCGATGGCAGTTGGGCCGGCGACAAAGACAGTTGGCCCACACCTATCGATAATGCGCTCTGGCAACAAATACAGGCAGAACGCCATAGCTGTCAGCCGATGCTCGGCCATCAAACGTGCCCCTTTCATAAGGCCCGCGCCGAGCTTGAGCAAGCGGACGTGATAGTGGTCAATCATGCTTTGCTGTTAGCAGATTTGAGCATGGGCGGCGGCATAGTATTACCTGAGCCTGAGCAGTGCCTCTATATATTGGATGAAGCCCATCATATTGCCAGTGTGGCGCGCGAGCAGGGTTCGGCACGCTTGGCATTGCGCCAGCTTAGGCGCTCTTTGGAGCAATTTAATAAATGGCAGGGTAAGTTAAATGATCTGTTAGGCGCTGATGGCCAAACCGCCATCGCTAAGTTACAGCACGGCTTAGCTCAGCTGATCCCAAGCTTAAACGAGCTTTATCGACAGTTAGTCTCGGCCTTACAAAGAGGTGACCTCTCCCCCGACGACCAAGGCTGTTTACGCTTTACCACAGGCGACCTGCCCTGTGGCCTGGATGAACCGTTAACGCGCTTAAAAGAAGACAGCCTGATTTTTTGTCGCGCGCTCAACCCCATTAGCAGTCTGTTGGCGGAGCAGCTAAAAATAAACCCCAGTCAAGGTGCGGCCATTGAAGCTGCACTGGCCATGGTAAGCCTGCAACTGTTACAAGCCGAGCAGCTGCGTGATGGTAGTGCTTTACTGCTTAAACCGACCCTGGAAAAACAAACCCCGCCGGCGCGCTGGTTAGAGCTAGACGCCCGAGACGCCAAAGATAAACAAAGGGATAACAAAGAAGTAGTGCTGTGCGTCACGCCACTCGCCGTAGGTCACTTATTGGAGCAATGGTGTTGGTCGCGCGCGAGTGCGGTAATCATGGTGTCGGCCACGCTCACCGCGCTCAATGACTTTGGCTATTTTCGCCGTGCAGTGGGTTTACGCGTCGACGATGGCAGCCATTATTTACGGCTAAATTCGCCCTTTGATTATCAAAGCTCCACGTTAATTATTCCGCCCTTGACCTGCGAGCCCAGCAGTGGGCAATTTGATGACTTGCTCGCCGAGCAAATTCCGTTGTGGTTAGTAAAGCAAAGCGCCAGCTTAGTGCTGTTTTCATCGTATCGACAAATGAACCAAGCCGCCGCCGCCCTGCGCGCCCAAGGCCATTCCTTATTGGTGCAAGGCGAGGCCAGTCGACAAGCTTTGTTACACTTGCACAGAGAAAAATGCGATGCCCAGCAGCCAAGCGTGCTGTTTGGCACCGGCAGCTTTGCCGAAGGTCTGGACTTGCCCGGTGCTTATCTGACCAATCTGATAATTACCAAACTGCCCTTTGCCGTGCCCACTTCACCGGTAGAAGAAGCCATGGCGGAGTGGATCAGCCAAAGTGGCGGCAATCCGTTTATGCAATTAGCGCTGCCTGAAGCGTCACGCAAGCTTATTCAGGCTTGCGGCCGTTTACTGCGCAGTGAAAGCGACGTAGGCCGCATCGTATTATTAGACAAGCGACTCATAACTAAGCGCTATGGCCCAGCATTATTAGGAGCCTTACCCCCTTTTACCTTGAATATTGCAGCAAAATAATATGCTTTTATCTTGGCAGGCTGGCACTTAGCGTGTTACTGATTGCGCTGGCCGACAGAAATTGTCACAATCTTCGGCTCAAATGACTATCTTGCTCAAATGATAATGTTGCTCAACGACTCTGTTGTTAATGTCAGTCCTCGCTCAACCACAGTTTCTTTAGTGTTGAGTTTGGCGGCCTAAAATAATACTTACGGCTCAGGAGCCCAATTTGATGAACACACGTTTAACGTTTGCTGCCCTCGCCATCGCTGGCCTTTCTTTTGCCAGTCATGCTGCCACTATTAGTACGCCTCAGCCTTATCAATTATTAATAGTAGACGGTGAAAAAACCAAGCATAGCGCCCTGAGCTCAGTGCACTCAGCCGAGGTGGGTGCCGGCAAGCATCAGTTTGTACTTGAATATGTAGCCGATTTTTCTACCCGCCAGAATATTCGTGTGATGGAAGGTGACCCCGTTATCATCAACCTAGAAACAGATGCGGATGCCGATCTAAGTCTGGAATATAAAAAGCCAAACAGCTACCAGCAAGCTCGTGAATTTTTACGCGACCAAGCGGCACAAATTACCGTCATTGATAACCGCACCGGTCAACCCGTGGCCGCTGAAATTTACACGATTCATCGCCCTGCAGGGTTAGATGTTACCCGTGGTATTCAAGATTATTTAAAAGAGAATAATAAAGCTTTTAGTGGTCGTACCGACGCCGCCGTCGCCGCAGCCGAAGCTAAATTTGGTGCAGCCCCAGTAGATGCAGACTCTCTTGAAATGCTCAAGCACTGGTGGAGCGCCGCCGATAAAGATACCCAACGTGCCTTCCAGATCTGGGCGATTCAACAGCAGTAATAGCTGAAAGCTAGACGTTAGAAATTTAAAAACCGAGCCTTGGCTCGGTTTTTTGTTTGAAGCGCACGTTTTAAAAAATAGAGGTTTAAAACGATGAATTAGGCTGCTTAAGAAAGGCTTGCTCTTCTGCACTGGACTCTCGGCCGAGGATTACATTGCGATGGGGATAACGACCGAAGCGTTGGATAATATCTCGATGCACCGTTTGATACGTTAAGCTGCTTTTTGCTCCCTCAAACTCACTGGTACTTTCACTTTCATTGCTCTGACTGGCCTGACTCGGATCTGCATTCTGAGTAAACAGGAGTTGCCCCACCTCATGGATCTTAATCGACTCGCTGTGCATAAACGGCATGTACAAAAATACCCGCTGTTGTGGGCTCAGTGCTTGGTCGGCACCCACGCGAGTAGCCTCTTGCGCCAATACTAATGCCATACCATCATGGGCAAAGGCTTGGGGCTGGTCGCGATAAATATTTCTCGAAAATTGATCCAGTATAATTATTTCGCCTAAGCGCCCTTCGGCGGTTGCACGCCATGCATATAACTCACCCGCACAGGCCTGGTGGTGTAACTCACCAAAGCGACGCGCAATTTTTATATCCAGTGCTTTGTTCTTTTGCCACCACTGGGCCGGTTTCAGCTCATTAAACCAAAAGGTGAGTACGGTTTCATACATAACCACTCCTTAGTGAGATAAACACCCTGACTTAGCGAGCAAGTATGCTGCCTTTAACCTCAAAATACCCAGTGTGCCTCTTTCTAGTCTTAAAATACCCAGTGTGCCACTAGGGCAATCACAGGCAGAGTAACCAAGGTGCGCAGAATAAAGATCACAAATAACTCTAACAGGTTGACCGGTATTTTGCTGCCCAGTAACAAGGCGCCCACTTCAGACATATAAATAAGCTGGGTAACAGACAAGGCGGCAATCACAAAACGCGTGAGATCGCTCTCAATGGAGCTGGCTAAAATTGCCGGAATAAACATGTCGGCAAAACCCACCATCACGGTTTGTGAGGCGGCGGCGGCTTCCGGTATCTGTAACCATTCCAGCAAGGGCACGAAAGGCAAGCCTAACCAACTAAACAAGGGTGTGGTTTCGGCAATAATCAACGCCAAAGTGCCAAACGCCATTACCACAGGTAATACGCCAAGCAGCATATCCAGCGCATTGTGCACGCCGGTGCGCGCCACTAATTTCAAGCTGGTCACTTGACTGGCACGATGCAGCGCCAGCTGATAGCCATGGCTCAGTCTTGAATATCCCTTAGGGGTGGCTTCATGATCGACGGGTCTGGCTTGGCCATTAATAAAGGTGTCCTTTTTCCAGCACAAAGGTGGCAAGCGCGGCACTATGATGGCCGCCACTACACCGGCTAAACATATGGCGCCATAAAAAGGTAAGAACATGTGCTCAAGTTTAACTTGCGCCAACACCACCAAACTAAAGGTAATGGACACCGCCGAAAAAGTAGTGCCGATAATGGCGGCTTCGCGCTGCGTATAATGGTGGCCTTCATATTGTTTGCTGGTTAGCAAAATACCCACGCTACCATCGCCCAACCAAGAGGCCATGCAATCCACCGCCGAGCGGCCAGGCAGGCGAAAGATGGGGCGCATGATGCGCGTGAGCAGCGTGCCAACGAACTCCAGCAGGCCAAAGTCCAGTAATAACGGCAGCAGTAAGCCGGCAAAAATAAATACCGAAAATAATACCGGCAACAGATCATTGAGTACCAAGCCACCCGTATCGGCGCTGTATAGTATCTCTGGCCCAGTTTTGGTGTAGACCAACAACACAAACACCGCACCCAGCAGCCGGCTCAATACCCAGACTGGGCTGACATTAAACAAGGTGTTTAAAAATAGGCTTTGTGTCACCACTTTAGGCTTAAATACCGTTGCCAGTAAGCTGAGTAAGGCAGAAACGCTGATCAAAGCGGCCACGAGCAAAGGCAGCACACTCGCCAAGGTGGCTTGCAGGCTTTTGGCCAACACCGCAATCATAATGGTGAAATCACCCTGATAACTGACGGGGGTCATAAACAGTAAGATACCCAGCAATGATGGCAGCACAAACATCAGTACATTGCGGGGGCTGCTGTTAGCTTGGGCGGCTAAGGTCTTTTCCATGAGGGCTCCTGCCAAGCGCCACTTATAGTGAGTCTTAAGTGCGCTTGGCTCAATAAAAATGCTGACTTATGCCCTCATCACGGCACAACAGCATAAAAATAGCTCAAAAGTGAATAAGTCACCGACTCAGAGGTAAGCTAATGAATAGTTATTTCAAATGAAGGTTTATTTTACCGCTAAATATATCCAAGCTAAAGAAAAAATCGACACTAATCGCTATCAGGCAGCACAAAGGCAGCGATAAGCCTCCGCCTACTCACCATAAGCGACACCTAAGCTCTATTACTACGAGTGTCAGGCTTAAGATGAGGGTGGACTAGCGGACAGTTGCTTACTTTAGAACCTGTATATAAAGCAGATGCTTGAGTATGCAGCCATAGCCGAAAGACTCTTTTTAGCTGTGCTAACCTACTCTTTTCTGCAGTCGCGGGCTTAAAAAGTGACGAGCTAAAAGGCAGCCAATGCAGGCTGCCCCATTACCTAGCATCGGATATGACTACATTACTTTTTCTCTGCCAACAGTCCACGATAGATCAGGCCGCCGAGCACGCCCCCGACTAAGGGGACTAACCAGAATACCCATAGCTGTTGCAATGCCCACGTGCCCTGAAATAAAGCGACGCCGGTACTGCGTGCTGGGTTAACGGAGGTATTGGTCACCGGAATACTGATCAAATGGATCAGCGTTAATGCCAAACCAATGGCCAAGGGTGCAAATCCTGCCGGTGCGCGCTTATCGGTAGTACCGTGAATAACAATCAGAAAGAAGGCAACCAGCACCAATTCAATAACGATGGCAGCTTGCAGTGAATATCCGCCCGGTGAATGTTCACCGTAACCATTGGAGGCAAAGCCGCTGGTCACATTAAAGCCGGCCTTGCCGCTGGCGACCACATACAGCACAGCTGCCGCAGCAATACCGCCAATTACCTGAACAATAACGTAAGGAATAACATCTTTAGCCGCGAAGCGCCCGCCGGCGAATAATCCCACCGTCACCGCGGGGTTAAAGTGCCCACCAGAAATATGACCTACGGCATAGGCCATGGTGACCACGGTAAGACCAAAAGCGAGCGCGACACCGAGAAAACCAATCCCCAGTTCAGGAAAAGCTGCCGCTAATACTGCGCTGCCACAACCGCCAAACACCAAACACCAACCAAAAAGTACCAAAAAATTCCGCAAATAGACGCTTTGACATAGGATCCATCCTCTATATTAATGAACGTTCACATTCAAAAAGATAGGACGCTTTTTAATCAATAGCGTTTACCAGCACAATTTATTCATACTCTTAGCAGCACAGCCGGCATTCAAGGGGCAACGAATTGAGCCGCCTTGATGCATACAAAAACATCACACAAAGCCCAAGTCAGTTGTCATTTTCTCATCAACACAAAGCACAGCTCATCAAAGAAGCTGAGTTCACCGCTGGCCACTCTCAAGTTTGCTTGGCCTTCAGACACTTGACCGCGTTTTTCGATACTGAAATAAGGGGAGAATAACGCGTGCACCTCTGTCTCATCCACTGAGAAGGGTGGCGCTTGTTGTTGCTCAGGCGCGTAGTGCACTGTAATCAATAATAAGGTGGCGTTAGGTTTAAGCAGCTGCGCAAGCTGCGCCACATATTGCACACGTAAGTGGGATGGCAAGGCGATCAGTGCCGCCCTGTCATAGGCCGCGTCGAAATGCTGGTTAAGCTGGTTTGCCTTAAAGAAGTCGCCTTGATAGATCCGTAGCCAATCGGCTTGCCAGACTTGATAAGGTCCTAGCGTCTGTTTCTGTGGCTTTAAATTAGCTTCAGCAAAAAAGTCCGCCACCGCCAACGGCGACAATTCAAAACCGCTCACTTCGTGGCCAAGTGCGGCCAGCCAGAGCAAATCTTTACTTTTTCCGCATAAGGGCACTAATACTTGGCTCTGTTTGGCTAGCCCAAGCTGGGGCCAAATCTGGGCCAGTTGCGCGTTAACTTGCTTTTGATGAAAACCAATACGGTCACTTTGCCAGCGCTGATGCCAAAATTCTGCGTCCATAAATGCCTCTTGTTTACTGGGTAAAGGATTAGCACGCCGCCCTTTCGTTAAAAAAATAAGCCATAGAAGTTAAGTCATCATGCTCACAGCTGCTGGCTTGGGATCGGCTTAAATTGATTACTGATGCTGTCGTATTGATAGCCAATCTGACTCATGCTGGCAATCAACCACTGGCTATCCAGCTCAAATTGCGA
>JAHLFI010000160.1 GCA_018883865.1 Candidatus Oceanisphaera merdipullorum | reverse complement strand
GTGAAGCAGGTTGGCCGTGGGTGCGGCTCAGCATGGGCACGTCGCGATAGTTAGCGGCCAGCTGCTTGATGGCATCGATCAGCTGCTGGGAATATGGCACCAATACTTGGTCGCGGCCGTGCTTAAGCATCAAAGCGTGGGCGTTGTTGTTAATGTCTTCACTGGTGCAGGCGAAGTGAATAAATTCACTGACTGCGGCCAGCTCAGGCAGCACTTCTACTTTCTCTTTTAAGAAATATTCCACGGCTTTTACGTCGTGGTTAGTGGTGCGCTCTATGTCTTTGATACGCTGACCATCTGCTTCGTTAAAGTCGGCGACGATAGCATCGAGTAAGGCATTAGCTTCACCAGACAGGGCTGGCACTTCGGTAATGTCGGCATTCGCGGCCAAGGCTTGCAGCCAGCGCACTTCTACTTCTACGCGAAAGCGCAATAAGCCGAATTCAGAAAAGATAGTGCGCAACTCAAGTGTGCGGCTGCCGTAGCGGCCATCAACCGGAGAAATAGCCGTTAATGCTGACAATTCCATGAACAACAACTCCTAAACGTGGGGGGTAACAGGATAAGTAATAAGGTTAATTAAGGTTAATGCATTATATCTCGCGTAAAGCGGCTTGGGCTTGGGCCACCACTCGCTTACGGGAAAACAAAATTTGTCGGCGCTGGCCACCGAGTTGGCGCCAGAGCACGGCGCTGCGAATGCCGGCCAGCAACAGGGCGCGAATTTGGTGCTGCACCAAGGGCTGCTGTAAAAATTTAGGCTCGCCGGCCACTTGGATGCGCGGCCCTATGGGGCTGATGATGTCGCTGTAGATGCTGGCCAGATTGGCCAGTACTTGCTCGTCGAGCAACTCAAAGTGATGGCGTTGGCGCTTCACCTGATTGATGCGCTCACCCAGCATGGCCATTAAATCGCGGCGTTTAGCCAGCTTGCGCTCCAGCGCCAAGGTGCCAACCAAATAGCGGGTAAGCTCGGCGTTTTTACGGCCGTCATTATTGCCCAGCTGATCAATAATGGTTTGGTAACCGAGCGTCAATTGCGCTTTGCCACCAAAGACGTCGGCCGTATTCTCTGCATCCGTCATTAAAATACTGTTTAAGGTGGCGCTCAGCTGATCTTTATCTTGAATAATGCCTTGGCGCGCTACCTGCTGGACTAAACTGACCGCTTGGCAAATACCGGCAAAGGCCAGAGTTTGGTTCTCAAGGTTATGGCTCACGCTGACTCCTCATTAAATCGGCTTTCAATCACGCCGCCGCCTAAGCAAATTTCATCTAAATAAAACACCGCCGACTGGCCGGGTGTGACGGCCGCTTGCGGCTCATCAAAGGTCACCCGTATGGTGTCGTCGTCTAATGGTTCAACAAGACAAGCAATATCTGTTTGGCGATAGCGGGTTTTTACCGTGCAGCGTAAGGGCGCACTTAACGGCGTGCGATCCACCCAGTGTAGTTGGCGGGCAATCAGACCTTTAGAATACAGGCGCGGATGATCGCCTTGGGCCACCACCAGTACATTGCGCTCCAGTTCTTTATCCACCACATACCAAGGATCGTCACTGGCATTTTTTAAGCCGCCAATGCCTAACCCTTTGCGCTGGCCCAAGGTGTGGTACATCAAGCCCTGATGCTCGCCGATGACGACCCCATCCACGGTTTCAATTTTGCCCGGTTGGGCGGGCAGGTACTGGGCCAAAAAGTCAGTGAATTTGCGCTCGCCAATAAAGCAGATGCCGGTGGAGTCTTTCTTCTTGGCGGTGATCAGATCCAAGTGTTCGGCGATACGACGCACTTCGGGTTTTTCTAGCTCACCGACTGGGAACAGGCTCTTGGCCACTTGCGCCGAGCTTAAGGTATATAAGAAGTAGCTTTGGTCTTTGTTGCCATCTAAGCCGCGCAGTAATTTAGGCTGCTCGTCAAAGGTGCGGCGCACGTAGTGGCCGGTGGCAATGAAGTCGGCGCCTAAGTCTTCGGCGGCAAATTCGAGGAAGGCTTTAAATTTGATTTCTTTATTGCACAAAATATCGGGGTTAGGCGTGCGGCCGGCTTTGTATTCGGCTAAGAAGTGCTCGAATACGTTATCCCAATACTCGGAAGCAAAGTTGATGGTGTGCAGCTTCATGCCTAGCTTATCGCACACTGATTGTGCATCCCGTAGGTCTTCGGCGGCAGAGCAAAACTCGTCGGTGTCGTCTTCTTCCCAGTTTTTCATAAACAGGCCTTCCACCTGATAGCCCTGCTGTTGCAGTAAATAGGCCGAAACTGATGAATCTACGCCGCCGGACATGCCGACAATCACTTTTAACTGACTGTTATCGCTCATTACTTGCCGCCACCTAGTTGCAAAACGGCTCACATTTTAACAGACAAAGGCCGCTAGCGGGAGGCTAAGGCGGCAATTGATTGGTCTTCTTTCATTGCGATCACGTGTTGATCTCAATCTTGAGTCCGACAGCGCTCGGCGGGCACGCTTAAGGCACGCAGTAAATAGGCCTTAAACTCCGGCGTATAGTCGTGTTGAGTGAGCGCTTGTGCCATGCAAGCCAGCCAAGCATCGCGCTCGGCAGTGCCAATCGCTAAGTGGCTATGGGCGCGCGGTATGCTGATGGGGCCGTATTTTTCACGATATAAAGAAGGGCCGCCCAGCCAGCCCGTTAAAAAGCGCGCTAGCTTATCGGTGCTCTCAGATAAATCTGCGGGATGCATAGCGCGAATAACGGCTGCATCGGCGCGGGTATTCATGGCGACATAAAAATCCGCCGCCAGTTTTTGTAGGCCAGCAAAGCCACCAGCGGCTTGCAGTGAGGTATCGCCTTGGCCGTAAACGGGTAATACAGTCATGAGGTTTGCTCTTATAAAATGCCGCCGTCTGCGGTTTAGTCAAAGACGTTAGGTTAACTCGCTCGGCGAGTGGGCGTCTGCGATTGGGGGCGTAGGCTGAGTGGGGGGCTGCAGCATTTTACCGAACTCCAGTGGCAGCGGAAATACAATAATTTTACTGTTCTCGCTGGTGATTTCAGTCAAGGTTTGTAAATAACGTAGCTGAATCGCCTCTGGCTGTTGCCCCAACATGCGGGCCGCTTCCAATAATTGCTTGGAGGCTTCCAGCTCGCCGGTGGCGTGAATCACCTTGGCGCGGCGTGAGCGTTCGGCTTCGGCTTGGCGCGCAATGGCGCGAACCATGGATTCATCTAAGTCGACGTGCTTGATCTCTACCGCCGTGACCTTAATGCCCCAACTGTCGGTAGTTTGATCCAGAATTCGCTGTAAGTCGGTATTTAAAGCATCGCGTGCCGACAGAATTTCGTCCAATTCATGCTGGCCCAGCACGGATCGCATGGTGGTTTGTGCCAGTTGACTGGTTGCCTCAAGATAGTTCTCGATATTGATGATGGCCCTTTGTGGATCCGCGACTTTAAAGTACAACACCGCATTTACCTTAACGGTGACGTTGTCTTTAGAAATAATATCTTGCGATGGAATATCCATGGTGACGATGCGCAAGTCCACGCGCACCATTTGCTGCACAAAGGGGATCACTAAGATAAGACCTGGGCCTTTAATCTTATAAAAACGGCCCAGTAAGAAAATCACGCCGCGCTCATATTCGCGCAAGATCCGAAATGTGCTGGAAAACAGCATCACCAGCAGCACCACGAACACGATCTGAAAATACATAAAGTCGATGATCATTATCCTTACTCCTTATTAACTGCCAGTTTGAATATGAGTTAATGGGCGCACGCTCAAGGTCAGTTGATCAATCGCCAGCACCACTATGGTTTGCCCGCGGCTTATCGGTTCAGTACTGTGCGCTTGCCAGCGCTCGCCTTGCACCATCACATAACCGGTGGGTGCAATATCGGTGAGCGCCTCGCCTTGCATGCCCACCATGGTCTGGACGCCAGATATTACAGGCCGATGACGCTGTTTAATGATCAGGCGTACCACCACCAGCATTAAGACCAGTGACACTAAGGCCAAGGCGGCAATTAAGGGCCAAGCCAAGCGAAAGGCATTATCAGGCGTATCAAACAACAACACTGAGCCCATTACAAACGCCACTACTCCGCCTAAGCCAAATACGCCCCAAGTGGGCGTTATCGCCTCCGCCGCTATAAACACCAAGCCTAACGCCAATAGACTTAAGCCAACTGTGCTAAAGGGCAGCATTTGCAGTGCCATGGCGGCCAGCAATAAGCAAATAGCACCGCTGATGCCCGCCACGCCAAAGCCCGGGCTCATAAACTCCAGTAACAAGCCATAAACGCCCACCAGCAGCAGTAAGTAGGTGATATTAGGGTTACTGATGGTAATGATAAATTGTTGGCGCCAGTTGGGGCGGCGTAGCTCTGCGTTTAATTCCGCATTGAGATGGGCCGTCGCGAAGGTATAGGAGATACCATTAATCGTTAGCTGACGGCCATCGAGTGCACTCAATAGGTTAGGCACATCCTCTGCCAGCACTTCAATCACATTTTCTGCCAGTGCTTCGCTGGCGGTGAGAGTGGCGGCTTCACATACTGCCAGCTCAGCCCATTCGGTATTACGCCCGCGCAGTTGGGCCAAAGAGCGTAGGTAGGCAATGGCGTCATTGAGGATCTTGCGATCCACGGTGCTGTTACTTGATGTCTCTGTGGCTTTACCTGTGTTATCCGGTGGCGCTGTAGTTGGCTTGATTTGGTCGTTTGAGGAAATTTGTGAATTCAGCTGTATGGGTGTGGCGGCACCCACCTGTGTGCCCGGTGCCATGGCCGCCACCTGACTGGCATATAAAATATAAGTACCTGCCGACATAGCACGGGCTCCACTGGGTGCCACATACACCACCACCGGAATGTTGGAGGCTAACATGGCACTAATAATGTCGCGCGTGGCGTCATAGAGACCGCCGGGGGTATCGAGTGTGATCAGTATAAAGGTGGGTACTCTGTCTTGTGCCTGATGTTTAAGTTGAGCCAAAGCCAGCTCGCTGACAATAAAATCGGCGGTGCCGGAGCCGATAGGACCCTTGATGTCTAGTTGCCAGTACTTGTCCTGTGCCTGTGTTGGTAGGCTAAGACAAAATAATAGCCATAACAGTGCCCTCCATTTCATGACTCTCCTCCTGCTGCATGGTTATTTAAGCCTAGTGCATTAGTCATAGGCAGATGGTTTTTTGTACGACTAAAGGAAGTGATCCTGAGCTTAAAAAATGGGGTGTTTGTGCCTTAGCTACATGTTGTTTTACCATTTGTCGTTATTACTTCGTAGATAAGAAAAAGGCACTATGAACATAAGATCAGCCACCAAAGCCGATATGGCGCAGATTTTTCAATTAGAGCAGGCGGCGTTTGGTGCGCACTGTTATCCGGATTTTTTGTTTCGCCAGCTTTGGGAGTTGTGGCCTCATTATTTGCTGGTCGCCGAGCAAGAGTCCGATTTAGACGTTGAAGGGGTAGAGATTAAAGGTGAAGCGGTCAGCCAACTGGTAGGTTTTGTGCTTGGCGGCATGGGCGAGGTGCGTCATCAGGGATGGATAATGTCGTTAGCAGTGGCCGAGCAGGCGCGAGGGGGCGGTATAGGTAAAAAACTATTACAGCAGTTAATCGATAAGCTGACTCAAGACGGCTGCCAACAGCTGCGGTTAACGGTACATCCAGATAATAGCGCTGCCAGCTTATATCATGCCTTAGGGTTTGAGCATGAAAGCACTGAGGTGGATTACTTTGGGCCGAACGAGCCGCGCCATGTGCTGGTACGCTCGGCCTAAAGGGATAATTTATTGCAGGCGGGCCGCTTGCTCTAGGGTCTTCCAATCACTGAATAAATGCACCGGATCGCACAGCTGTTGCATGGCATGCAAAGCGGTGGCATAGCCTAATTGCAGGCCAAACATGCGCACTCCTTGTTCGTCTTTGGCCTGCTCCACTTGGTGGCGTAATTCCGCACTTACCTGAAACTCGCCATCACTGACCAGCAGAATATCGGCTTGTTGCCAGGCTTGCTGTTTCAAGTTCTTTAAGGCCGCCAACAATGGCGTGTTGACATCGGTCCCGCCACTAAAAGAGCCGCGCAGCATGTCTAATAATTCGGGCAGGGAGAGGGTTTGATTGTCGAGCGTTAATAGCTCATCGGCGCCACCAAATAAATAGACCAAGCAGCCGCGATTTTGCTGTTTCGCCACTC
>JAHLFI010000159.1 GCA_018883865.1 Candidatus Oceanisphaera merdipullorum | reverse complement strand
ATATAATACGTTGCGTGGCACGAGTTGTTAATTTAACTAAAGCATCGACCCCTATATGACCACCAATGCGCACGCCATAGGCTAGGCCAAAAAATATTAACCAAGCAAATAATGCTTTCGTTAGTGCCACACTCCAAGTCATGTTTTGCACTATATCTAGAATAAAATCGCCAATGCCGTAAAAAAAATCCGACACGCCTACCGAACGCTCAGCATAATCCTCGCCCAGGCTGTAAAAAAAAGTGTAAAAATTATTAAAAATTACATAAACAAAAGTGACTAGCGTCATGGCCGCCAATAAGAAAACAATAAAGTATTCTTCAAAGCGATCCCACATCTTGCGCATCGCATTCATAAAACTTCTCCACAACGGAAAGTAAACATCAGCCGTTAGTTATTAGTTTTAACTATGAATTTTAACTGTAATTTTTAAATCGGCCTTTACGCAGCCGGTACGACTGCGTAAAGGCCTGTTTAGTTATTGCTGATTAGCAGCTTCTGCAGCGGCAATGCGCTCAGGCCCAATTTCTTTTTCAAATTTTTTCCACACTGGTTTAACTTGTTCGCGCCATTCGTCACGTTGTTCTTTAGTTAACGTAATGATTTCGCTTTTGCCGCTTTCAATAATCGACTGCTTATCACGCTGGTTCAGTTCTTCTGCGTGTAAGTTCACCTCAGTGGTGACTTCATCCATGATGTTAGCGAGCTCGGTACGCACGTCTTCAGGTAAGCCATTCCAGAACGAGGTGTTGGTGATCACCATGTAGTCGAGCAAACCGTGGTTAGACTCGGTAATGTACTTTTGTACTTCGTACAATTTTTGTGAATAGATATTGGAGTAGGGATTTTCTGCACCGTTAACCACCCCTGTTTGTAAGCCTTGGTACACTTCTGCAAAACTCATTTTACGCGGGTTAGCACGCAACGCCTTAAACTGCTCATCTAATACTGCAGAGGCTTGTACGCGAAATTTTAAACCCCGCGCATCTTTAGGCACGTGCAATGCTTTGTTGGCAGATAATTGTTTCAAACCATTGTGCCAATAACCTAAACCGGTAATGCCCTTATCTTCCATACTGGTCAACAACTCTTGGCCCACGGGTCCTTTTTGAAAGCGATCCACGGCGGCCATGTCATCAAATAGAAACGGCAAATCAAAAATCTGGATCGGTTTTGAATAATGCTCAAATTTAGCTAATGAAGGCGCAATTAACTGCACATCACCGAGCAATAAAGCTTCCATTTCTTTACCGTCACCGAATAACGATGAGTTGGGATACACCTCCACTTTTACTTTGCCGGGCAGGCGCTCTTCCGCCAGCTTTTTAAACATCAGCGCACCTTGGCCTTTTGGTGTGTGCTCTGCTACCACGTGCGAAAATTTAATAACAATTGGCTCGTCAGCATTCGCAAAACCAGCCAATCCCATAGATACGGCACAAACTAGTACTTTAGCGGTCACTTTAAGCATTAAAATTTCCCTTCCTGAGAATAATGAAAGACGCAGCGGCGACATTCAGCGTTATAGTCATGAAAAAATCATGTTAAGGATTTATACAGCAATTTATTTACCAAAGCGTAAATGGGTCGCCTAAAGTCGATCAGACAGGCTTTTATGAGAAATATAACGGCATTTATTAGAGGAATATCAAACTATTAAAAATTATTGCAGTGGAATACTTGCCTTCTCACAACCTAGGGAAAACATCCGAAAATATAGAATCTAGTTAGCGTAGTGCAGTCTATCGCCTACCGAAAAGGGCGGTCATCAGATTGGCGATACAAATAGTAAATCATCACGACTATGGGGATATTTTTAGTTAATGGACCAAACGGGTGCAGCCAAAAACTGGGAGCGATTAGGCTCAACAGCACTGTGTATACGACTATCACGGCCAGCTGTAATAAATAACAAACTCGCAAGTGGCGCTTAACTAATAGCCAAAGGCCGATGGCGATATCGAGCACGCTACCCGAGATAATGGCGGCATTGGCGAGTGACCCCGTGATGCCCGCCTTCGCTAGCACCTCATAGCCGATGTCTTTGGCAAAAAACATAGAGGTAATGCCGGTAATCAACCATAAAAAACTCAGGCTCAGTCTGGCCGCGCACTCTGCTCTTTTGTCCATTTGGTTTACTTCTTATATAAGTGGCAAGGGCTTAAACACCATCAACCAGAGAATGCCCAGTATGGCCAAAAAGGCAGGTACGCCTAAGGCCGTCCAGAGGCGCATCATTTTTATAAATTTAGGATCAAGCACACCGCCGCCAGTTGCCAAAGAGCACTCAGCCAGGGCTTTCAGCCGATACTGAATAGCCACAACCGGCAGCCAACACACACCGATAAACACAAACAAGACGATCACGGTTAAGAACCACATAGAGGTAAATGAATAGCCGAGAGTTTGCATCAGCAAAATCCCCGTCACCAACTGCATTACCACGGCCGGCGCGGTAAACAGCCAGTCGGCCAGCACCACATGGCGCGCAGTGACCGCTATGGCCACTATATTTGAGCTGCGATTGGCCATAAACATAAAAAATGCAATACCGGCCCCCGTGCCCATCACCACTATGGCACTTAAAATATGCAGCATTTTTAACAGTAAATAACTAGACATCCATTACCTCTAGCTGGTGATAAATGCCAAGCTCACTCGCTTCTTGATCAAACTCCGCCAAGCTAAACATACCTAAACAAGGCATAGCCCCGGTGGCGCTTAACTCTTTATTGATTAATTTTTTAGCCAGAATAATGGCGGATAACGTCGGAATATAAGGGCCGACACCCTGTTCAGCAAACAGCGTCCACTTAATAAGTGTTGGCCTTTGATTAACATCCAGTCCCAATAGCTTGATCTGCATGCCGCCGTTATCTGTGCCCAACTTATCGAAGAGCTCGCTGGCTTTAAATATCGGCTTAGTAAACACCGACCAGTCTTTGATTACACCCATTTTGGCAAGCTTGGCCATGCCCACCATGCCCAAATGCAAAAACGGTAATTCGAGCCCCGCTTGAAAGGTGACGGTTTTTACCTGTGCATAGCGCGCGGGGAATAACTCTAGATCGGGAATATTCACATTGGCCAACCAGCGCTTACCAATGCTACCTGCGAAATTGAGCTTTCGCGGTGACATCCAACCATAGCGCTGTGTCCACTGGCCATTAATAAACACCGGAAAGGCATGGCCCGTATAAGACAAGATGCCCTTTACCGTCGCTTCCCCCCGCTCAGCTTGATTACCAGGTGCAATAGCACAGTCTATTTCATGTAACGCCGAGAATTGATCGGTTAAATGATCAATAACCACCGAAGAAAGGCCCGGCACCGAGCTGGCGCCCGAGATGATTAATACCTGTTTACTGAGCGCCAATTCATTAAGCGCGCGGATATCGCACACAAAGCGGCGATCATCGGCCAGATCTATATAATGACTGCCCACGGTAATACAGGCTTCGGGCACGCGATAATCTTGGCCCTGAAAAGGGCCGCCGGTGTGGATCACCAGATCCGGTGCCAACGCCTTAAGTTCTTCAACAAACTGCAGACTGAAAATATCCAGCATCGCCGCCTCGGGAGCATTGCCGCCAGCAGTGTTTGACAATTCCAGACACAATTGCTGGGCTTTTTTTAGATTACGACCGGCAATGATCACTGTCGCATTGCTCATAACACATAAACTGGCGGCAATACGCTTACCGAAATTACCGTAGCCACCCAAAATTAATACTCTACTAACTGACATACTGTGTCTTATATGAAATGCAGAATAAATTGGCAGTACAGCCCTGTGATTGAACATCAAGCTGTATAAGGCCCCCATGAATAACTCAATAATACTGATGTCATCTTTAACTACAACTTTTACCCCCCACTCCATACCTAACTTCTGTGCAGCTATTCAAACTCAAATGTGTGAGAATTATGGCGACGTATAAAACGAAAATTAAAGCAGTACAGGCAAGCCTCTCTTGGTTTGTATGGTGAGTTAACGAGGCTTATATGCGCATTATTTATGGAATCATTATTGCCGTACTGGGCATAGCGTTGTTGGTGGGTGTGCAAAAATGGCGCGGGCCTGTGCTGCCAGCATTAAAGGTAGACCTTAAACCATTAGAGCTGCGCATTGTGGCCAGTGGCGAGGTGCGTTATCAGTCACTCGCGCGTATCGGCAGTGAAATAACCGGCACCGTTATCGCTCGTCACGTACGCGAAGGCGATTGGGTTAATAAAGGCGACTTGCTGATAGAGCTTAATAGCGATGAGGCTCAAGCCAAATTGGCCCAAGCGCAAACCTTATTGCTGCAATTGCAAAAAATCAGTCGCCCACAGTCACAAGCCGCACTGAAAGAGGCGCAAGACAATGCCCGCCAAGCCAGCCGCGAGGCTAGCCGCCGTGAGGCCTTGGCTAACAAAGGCACGCTTTCTCTCGAGCAAAATGAGCAAGCACGCCGCTTAGCATTGAACGCCAGCACCGCCCTCTCCCAAGCACAATTAGCCGCCGACTCCTTAGCCGTAAACGGCACCGAAGAGCAGCTATTACAACAGCGTATTGTGAGTGCCGAGGCGGAATTAGCCAAGACACAGATTTACGCGCCTTTTGCCGGTCGCGTGCAAACCCGTAATGTGGAGCCTGGCGACTTAGTGCAACCGAGTATGGTGCTGCTCGAAATCGCGCGCAGCGATGGCTCAAATGTTGAGGGCATACCAAACGCCGGCCTAGAAGTCGTAGTGGCACTGGATGAAAAAAACTTTGCACCTGTGCATTTAAACCAACCGGTACAGCTGATCGCCGATGCTTGGCCTGAGCAAACCGTTAACGGCGTGGTGAGCTTTATCGCCCCGGCAGTAGACAGCAGTCGCGGCACCATAGATGTGCATATTAGTGTGTTGGCAGATGCGGCAACGGGCGCAGCACAAACGCCACCGGCATTTTTACAAGGCATGACGGTGTCCGCCAATATTATTGCCAACCAGCGAGATTCCACCTTAGTGCTGCCCAATGATTACTTAACCTTCGCTACCAATGGTCAAGCGCAGGTGTGGCGCTGGCAAGACGGCGCTGTTAATCCGGTTCCAGTAGAGTTGGGGCTGCGCAACATGACCCACAGTGAGATTATCTCTGGCCTGAAAGAAGGCGAGATAGTGGTGCAAACGAGCATGTTGCAAGCCGATAAGCTCGCGCCCGGCCAGCACGCGCGCGTGCACTTTGAACAAGTCGCACATGTTATTCGTTAAGCATTTAACGCGGCTGCGTAATTCGTTATGGATAGAATGGCGCATCGCCTTGCGCTTTCTCGCCGATAATCCGCTGCAAACCTTGCTGATCAGCGTGGCCATTTCGGTGGGAGCGGCGGTAATAGTGTTTATTACGGCGCTGATCATGGGCCTGCAAAGTAATATGATCGATAAAACCTTGGGCACACAAGCCCATATTCAAATTGAAGCAACACGCCAGCATAATAATTTGTCCGCCATGGCTCACGATAAATACCTGTGGGTATTAGAAAGCCCGCGTGCTCAGCGCTTACAAACCATTAATAATTGGCAAGAAATACGCGATGCGCTGGACAGTTATGGCGCATTAAGCGGCATCTTAAATACGGTGTCGCCGCTGGTCTCGGGCCCCGCCTTTGCCCAAAAAGGCGCGGCGCGCGCCTCCGTGGTCTTAATGGGTATAGATCCGACACGTTACGCTGGGATCATAAATCTCAGCGATTATCTGCAAAGTGGCCGCTTTAGCGTCGGCGCCGGTGACGTGCTCATCGGTAGCCAACTGGCGAAAGACTTAGGGCTGAGCGCTGGCGATAAATTGCGCCTAGATGCGGGCAACAATCAGCAAAGCGTGCTGAACGTGGCGGGCATCTTTGAGCTTGGGGTGCGCGAGCTAGACAGCCGCTATGTGTATATGAGCCTAAAACAGGCGCAAGCGCTACTCGACTTGCCCGGTGGCATCACCATCTTAGAGCTCAAAATTAACGATGTGTTTACCGCCGAATATTGGGCGCAACGCATCACTCAGCTCACCGGCTTATATGTACAAAGTTGGATGGAAAGTAATGGCCAGTTGCTAAACGCGCTCAGTTCTCAAAGCATGACCACCCAAATGATCCGCGTGTTTGTGGCGTTATCGGTGATCTTTGGTATCGCCAGTGTGTTGGCGGTGAGCGTGGTGCAGCGCACCCGAGAGATTGGCATCTTGCGCGCCATGGGCGGCTCACAGCAGCAAATTTTAAGAGTGTTTTTACTGCAAGGAGGCCTCTTGGGCTTAGCAGGTTCACTGCTTGGCGTTCTGGTAGGTTATCTATTGGTCTTGGTGTTTAACAGCCTAGCTGCGAGCCTGTTTATTATTAAGTTAGAGCCCTCCACTCTGCTATCGGCAATCGCGATTGCCACTGTGGCCGGCGTAATTGCGGCCGCGGTGCCAGCACGCCGCGCGGCGAAATATGACCCAGCAGTGGCGATCCGTTATGTGTAACTCTATGTCTAACCCTATGTCTAATTCAGGGCGCTTAACGCGCGATGGCTCTCTACCAAACAATCAGCAACAGCCTCCACAAATAGTGTTGCAGCTCGATCAGCTGAACAAGATTTTTAACCCAGACACGCCGCTAGCCAACCATGTGCTGCACGATATCTCGCTGCAAGTCAGCCGTGGCGAGTTAGTGGCTTTGGTGGGCACTTCTGGCTCCGGCAAGAGTACGCTGCTAAATGTGATGGGTTTGTTGGATGTGGCATCGGCAGGCGAGCTGCGCATTCAAGGGCATTTAATTCAAGGCCAGTTATCCCAACGGTTAAGCGAGCAGCAACGCACCCAACTGCGCAGTGAATCCCTCGGCTTTGTGTTTCAGTTTCACCACTTAATCAGTGCCTTTAGCGTATTAGATAATGTGCTGATGCCGCTCATGCTGCGCTACGGCAAACCGACTGCGGAGCAAACCGCGTATGCAGAATATTTATTAAATGAAGTGGGATTGGGCAATTTTATTCGCCAGTCCACTAATCGTTTATCTGGCGGCCAGCAACAGCGGGTAGCCATAGCCCGCGCCCTCGTGACTCGCCCCGCACTGGTGTTGGCCGATGAGCCCACAGGTAACTTAGATACCCAAACTGCGGATGAAGTGTTTAATTTGTTCGAGCGGTTTAACGTGGAGCATAAATGCGCGATTGTGATCGTCACCCACGACCCACGGCTCAGCGCCCGCTGCCCACGCACCATTCGCTTACGTGATGGCCGCGTGGTTTATGACGGCGCCTCGGCAGACTTGCCGAGCTTATTTACTGGCGCACTGTAAACAGCCCTTAAAAACAAAAGCCAACTGCGCGAATGTTTAAGATATGGCGTAACGCTTACGCGCCTTACAAAAACGCTGTTCTTTCATCTCGGCATTCATCGGAGCCCATTTCAAACTCGCGGCAAATCCACGGCCGCTGTTCATAAATGGTGCACAGCATGGTTTCGCGATCGAGTGCTGAACACCAGCCGTCGTCTAAGCGCAGCATAGTCTCGCCGCCCCATCTATCTTGGGCGATGTACTTTTTGGGCACGCCGGTATCGGTAATTAACATCACTTCTAAGCGACAACAGCACGCCTGACAGGTCGAGCAAGTCACCTCTTCTACCGCAATATTTTTAACGTCAATAACCACTTAGCTTCCAATCTTGTTTCTGCGCACTTTGCCCTAATGGTACGGCATTGTGCTCATGTATCACTTATTAAAGTGGCGTATGCTAACACCCTTCTACCGCACAATAATACCGTCGGTGTAGCGCTCATAAGCGAGGCTGCGTTTATTTGACCTACACTTGAGTGTCGCAAGTAAGCCGAACCTTTATTTAAGGCTGGCTGTTGCTAAAAACCCTCACTTAAGGAGATCAGCATGGGATTTTTTAATAAAATTCTCGATAAACTCGGTATGGGCAAAGATAAAACGGCAACCACCGCCTCCGATCAAGCCACCACAACGCCCAACAGCCCAACACCCGCGCCCACTCACGAAGCAGCCACTGCCACTACCGCCCCCGTCCAAAAGGTCGATGTACTGGTGCTGTTAGAACAGCGCGCGGCGGACAATTCGCAAGATTTGCACTGGCGTACTTCCATCGTCGACCTATTAAAGTTACTCGACCTCGATAGCAGCTTAACGGCGCGCAAAGAGTTAGCTACCGAGTTAGGCTGCCCAGAAAATCTGATGGCAGACTCAGCCAAGATGAACATCTGGTTACATAAATCCGTACTGGTGCG
>JAHLFI010000158.1 GCA_018883865.1 Candidatus Oceanisphaera merdipullorum | reverse complement strand
CTGCCGGCAATAAACTCCTGAGTGCCATCCAGTGGATCCACCAGCCAATAGCGCGGCCAACTGTTGCGCTCAGCCAATGACACTTCACAGCCTTCTTCTGACAACACAGGAATATCGGCAATCTCACTTAGCGCCTGCTTTAAAAACAGGTGGGCCGCTAAGTCGGCATCCGTGACTGGACTGTTATCGTCTTTATTTTGTGCTTGATAGTCGCCGCTATGATACAGCGACAAAATTAACGCCCCCGACTCACGGGCAGCCAAAATCACACGGGGCAACAAGGCAGAAACATCCATATTCATTCCTTTTTATTGAGCCAATTTTGCAGCAAGTAGACTCCACAAATGCTGCGCGCTTCACTGAAGTCAGGCCTTGCCATCAACTCATCCAGTTGATCTAACTTCCAAGGCACCACATCAAGTGGCTCCGGCTCATCCCCTTCTCTTTGCTCAGGATACAGATCCCGCGCCAATAAGATATCCATGCGGCTACCAAAATAGCCCGGTGCCAACGTAACTTGCTTTAGAGGGATAAGTTGCTTGGCGCCATACCCTACCTCTTCCATCAATTCTCTGTTACCAGCTGCAAAGGCATCTTCGCCAGGATCTATCAGCCCCTTAGGGAAACCCAACTCGTAACTGTCGGTGCCGGCTGCGTATTCTCGGATCAATAAGATAGTGCGTTCATCCAGCATAGGGATCAGCATAACGGCACCACGGCCGCCGCTTTTCATGCGTTCATAGAAGCGCTCAACACCATTACTAAATCTAAGATGTACCGATTCCACCTTGAACAAGCGGCTCTCTGCCACTAACTCAGTATGTAGAATTTGAGGTTTTTGCTTGTTATCCGACACGTTCATTTCCATCTTTTGGCTAAGCCTACCCAGAGATTATCGTAACTTAGGCTAAACGTCTGCCTACAATATGCACCCCTAAGGCGATTAACCGCCCCCTACTCAGCCGAATAGTATAGCTTCTGGTATCATTATTTTTTAAGCATGACTCATGCATCGCCTGTTCTTATAAAGACCCGTTTTTATAAAGACAAACAGCTAACGACAAAAGAGCGAGCCTATGAAAGCAGTAAACGCCGGTGTGCGATTGGATAAATGGTTATGGGCCGCCCGTTTTTATAAGACGCGCAGTCTAGCTCGCACCATGATTGAAGGCGGTAAGGTGCATTATAATGATCAGCGCAGCAAGCCGAGCAAAGTGGTAGAAGTGGGCAGCTTAATAACACTACGCCAAGGTACGGACGAGCGAGAAGTCTTAGTGCTGGAAGTCTCTGAGCACAGAGGCAAAGCCGAGCAAGCCCAAGCTTTGTATGAAGAAACGGCGGCCAGCATTCAAAAACGTGAAAAAAATGCCGAGGCACGTAAACTCAATATTCAGTTTGCACCCAGCCCAGAGCGGCGGCCCGATAAAAAAGAGCGCCGTTCTTTGCTAAAAATTAAACACAGCCAAGAATAAAGCCCTTCGGGCCGCGGTAAGCGTTAAACCTAAGCTATAAGTTAAACAAAAGACCAGCGCCGCTGTCTGCTTGGTCTTATCTACTACTATGGGGAGTGGAACGTAAGGCGTATCGCGTGGCAGGTATAGCTGATCACACCCTTGTTAGTCGCAAGCTTGCCCCCATATTTAAGATGACACGGCTTTAGTAGCAAACCCTTAGCACTAAACCTTTTAGTATCGACCTAGGGCCCAAGGCCAGACAGGATTTTTATGACTCACTTCGACACACTGCATCGCTATCTGTTCGACAACTATCAAGTACGCGGCGAACTGGTACAACTGCAGCACACTTATCAGCAAGTACTGGCCTCGCAACACTATCCAGCACCGGTGCAGCGTCTGCTCGGTGAATTACTTACCGCCACCAGTCTGCTGACCGCCACCTTGAAATTTGAAGGCCACATTACCGTGCAACTGCAAGGCGATGGCCCAGTATCACTGGCGGTGATCAACGGCGATAACCTGCAGCAATTACGCGGTGTGGCTCGCTGGGAAGGCGAAGTACCAGACAGCGACCAGCTGTCAGATATTGTCGGCAAAGGCTATTTAGCGATCACCATTACCCCAAATGAAGGTGAACGCTATCAAGGTATAGTGGAATTAGGCGAGCGTTCGTTAAGTGAAAGCCTAGAGAATTACTTCGCACAATCCGAGCAGCTCACCACGCGTATTTGGTTATTTACCGACTTAAGCCGCGATAGGCCCAGCTGTGCCGGCATGCTGTTGCAAGCCCTGCCGGATGGCCAAGGCGACGACTTCTCACATCTTGAAGCGCTCACGCAGACCATTAAGGCCGAGGAGCTGATCCACTTAGACGCCCATGAAGTCTTGTATCGCTTATATCACCAAGATGCGGTGCGGGTATTTGATCCGCAAGCAGTCAGCTTTCAGTGCACCTGCTCCCGTGACAAATGTGAAAACGCCCTGTTGCAGATCGGCGAAGTCGAAGCGCTCGATGTGATACAAGAGCAAGGTACAATTGAGATGAATTGCGACTATTGTGGCCAAGAATATAGCTTCGCAGAAACTGACATTAAAACCTTGTTTAATGAGCCGCCCACCTTGCATTAAGCAAGCTCACTC
>JAHLFI010000004.1 GCA_018883865.1 Candidatus Oceanisphaera merdipullorum | reverse complement strand
ACAAGTAGAGCAAGGCGCTGTTGTAGCTTAGCGGTGGTGCTTAATCGCCCTTTTCAAATACATGGCGGAGAAGCCCTCTCCGCCATGCTGCAAAATACCCTCGTTTACATCACACCGCCTAGCGCTAAATGAAAACCTCAATATGAAATATTTTTGCCACGCCTCTTTATTGCGAAAATTACAGCAGATCACAACACATTAAGATGAGATAAGGTCGAGACATTCTTAGGAGGACAGACCAAGCTCTTTGAGCTGCAATGACTCTCAGTAGATTATGGAGCCATGGTTTGTAGGCGAACACTTGTTCTCGCATTATACCGCAGGCGTAACTCTTTAAAATCTATCCTGCTCTGCAGCACAACCAAACAAGTAAGCGGCCAGCAAGAACAGAAGACATATAGGCTTAATCTTTATGGTGTTTCATCGTGTACCCACTTGTTCGGCGCAGTTTTGGCTAGATTTATATCCATACGGGCTAAAGCAGACAACTACCAATAGGCTGCCCAGTTATATCTGAACACTAAGCTGATGTATGAGCGCTACATTTGAAGCTTACCGCCGTCTTTGTTTGCCATAAAAAAGGACTGCCTAGGCAGTCCTTGTTGATCTTACTGATTGTATTTACAAAATGCGCTTAACCAATATCGCTAGCCAAAGTGCTGTTTAATGCCCCGCTCAAGAATACCGATGGTTTGATCCACGTGCTGTTTTTCCATGATCAGCGGTGGCGACATGGCGATGGCGTCACCAAGTGAGCGCAGCATCAGGCCTTGCTCCCAAGCGTTGGTTTGGATCAAGCTGCCGGTGGCGCCAGGCTTGCCAGCTAGCGGCTCAAATTCCACCGCGGCAATAAAGGAGTAGTTACGAATATCAATCACACCCGGCATGCCTTTTAAGCTGTGTAAGCCTTGCTCGAAGTACTTAGAGATTTCACCATCGGCGGCACCGCGCTTATATAAGTCTTCTTGCTCATATACATCTAGCGTGGCCATGGCGGCGGCACAGGCTAAGGGATGTGCAGAGTAAGTGTAACCATGGTAAAACTCAACGCCACCGCCAGACTTACCTTCCATGGCATCATAAATATGGTCGCCAGCTAGCACGGCACCCATTGGGGCCGCACCGTTAGTTAAGCCTTTGGCAGTGGTCATAATGTCTGGGATCACATCAAAAGTTTGGCTGGCAAACGCACTGCCGGTTCGGCCAAAGCCGGTGATCACTTCGTCAAAAATCAGCAAGATATCGTGCTGGTCGCAAATCTCACGAATACGCTTTAAGTAACCTACCGGCGGCGGCAGTACACCACCGGCACCGGTAATGGGCTCTATAATGACAGCGGCAATACGGCTGGCATCGTGACGCTTAATCAGCGCTTCTAACTTATTTGCCTGCTCAACGCCGCCGTGCAAAGGTAAGCCATGAGAGAAAGCATTAAGCGTTAAATCTTGGGTATGATCCAGACGGTCATTAGGCAACCACTGACCAAAGGCTTTGTAGTTATTGGTCAAGCCACCAACGGAGATACCACCAAAGTTAACGCCGTGATAACCCTTTTCGCGGCCAATAAACATCTGCTTACCCGTGTTACCCTTGGCGTAGTGATAAGCCAAGGCCATCTTCAGTGCCGTATCGACGGACTCTGAGCCTGAGTTGGTGTAGAACACCTTGTTTAAATTGCCCGGCGCCAACTTGGCTAAACGGTCGGCTAACTCAAAAGACAGCTCATGAGCAAAACCAAAGCAAGGCGCGTAATCCAAGGTTCTGGCTTGCTTGGCGATGGCTTCAGCAATATGAGGGTGTGCGTGCCCAACATTACAGCACCACAGGCCCGCCGTCATATCTAACACTTGGCGGTGATCGTCCGTGGTCCAGTACATGCCCTTAGCTGATTTCAGCATGCGCGGCTTTTCTTTAAATCCTTTATTGGCGGTAAATGGCATCCAGTGTGCTGATAAATTATTTGCGCTCATGTGGCACTCCCTCTGAATCTCAAACATGTAAATGTAAATAAATTGTCACTCTTGTGTGAATGATTGTGTTCGAATAGATATGTTTGATAAATTACTACGTTTAAAAGCTTAGTTTGATCAAACCTAACCTAATACCAGCTTAGAGATAAATTTTAAGTTGCCCTCTGGCCTAGTTAAGCACCACAGCCATAAAAAAGGCGGACCTCAGGTCCGCCACTTTATGATGATGTTGACGTTACAAGCTAAACGCTAAGCCTTAGTTTGGCTGCAGTCTCGTTCTGCTTTTTAAGGTACGAGCGCTTTCTAATTCCGCAGACATGCCATGAACGACTGATTGCTTAGCCTCATGCTCACCGGTGGTGGATAACAACACCTTAGGGTCTGCGGCTCTACGCGCCGAGCGCATTTGTAACATGAGCAAGCTACCTACACCCCACCAGCCAGCGAAGATCAGCCACTCATAAGGCCAAAGTAAGGAAGCGGGCATGCCAGGCATATACAAAGCCACAAACAGCACACTGAACACCACAGCAGCCCAGCCTACAAAGTTAGACTTACCGGCACGGAAAGGACGCTCCATATTTGGCTCGTTTCGGCGTAAGCGTACAAAGGCGATGGCGACTAACGCATAAGCGACTACGATAGCCAAACCGCCGGCATCCACCAACCAAATCAGCATAGGACGGCCTAACAGTGGCGCCAGCGTCGATAACACACCGATAAAGATAATAGCGTTAATGGGAGTATTAAAGCGGGCATGTCTACGACCAAACCAAGCCGGTATCATCTTACGATCGGCCATGGCACATAAGATGCGGCTGCCACCAATAATGAAAGAGTTCCAGCTGGTAATAATACCGGCCACACCGCCCAAAATCAGCACTATGCCAAAGCCTTCGTGGCTGAATAGGCTGCTCATGGCATCTGCGGTGGGCAGTACCGAGCTGATTAACGCGGTTTGATCCAAACCAAAGCCCACGGCGAAGATAATCGCCACATACCAGACCACGGCGGCCACGACCGACACAATCAGAATACGGCCAATGGCGCGGGGTGGGATTTTCATTTCTTCGGCCGTTTGCGGAATAACGTCAAAACCCACGAACATAAAGGGCGTCATAATGGCCACAGTGAGCACGCCTGCTACACCACCAATCAGCAAGGGATCGGCATTGTGCACACTGCCATTCACGGCGGCACCAAAGATCAACATTAAGCCGATAATGCCAATGATAATAGTGAGTACCATTTGCAAGAAGGCGGCAAACTGAATACCTATCAGGTTAACAAAGGTAATAAATACCGAACCTAACATGCCCACTAATACCCAAGAGGCATAAACTTCATAGCCTTGTATTGAATACATATATCCTACTTTGTAATCAGGAAATATGTACTCAATCACGGTAGGCAGCGCCACCGCTTCAAAGGCCACCACTGAGATATAACCCAGCGCCAGCGCCCAAGCGGCAACAAAGCCCGTCTTATATCCGATGCCCCTAAGCACATAGATGAGGGCGCCTCCCGAGGTGGGCATGGCCGAGGCCAGCTCCGCATAAGCAAGGCCAACAAAAATCACCAGCACGCCGCCGAGTACAAAGGCCAGCATGGCGCCTAAGGTACCGGCACCGATGATCCAGTTGCCCGACAGTACTACCCAACCCCAGCCGATCATGGCGCCAAAGGCTAAGAATAAGACATCCAGTCTAGACAGTACTTTTTTATGATCTTCGTTCGATTCATGCAGCATCTTCATGTTTCCTTACCGTTTAACTATGCTGATAACCCACAGGTTGCGGTTTCTCTCTAAACACGCTGACCCTGGGTTGTGATTAGCTGGCGACTCTGCGCCAGCATGAACTCACTAACGAATACCGCCCATGCAGAGGTATTTAGTCTCCATATAATCATCTAACCCTAAAGATGATCCCTCTCTTCCTTGACCTGACTCCTTCACGCCACCAAAGGGGGCAATTTCATTCGATAAAATGCTCTCGTTGATGCCGACCATGCCAAACTCCAAAGCTTCGGCAAAGCGCCAGATACGACTGTGACTCTCTGTGTAAAAATAAGCCGCCAAGCCATAAGGCGTATCATTGGCCATGGCCAGCGCCTCGGCTTCATCCTTGAAACGAATAATGGGTGCTACGGGTCCAAAAATTTCTTGCTGGGCTATCTCCATCTGTTGGCTGACCTGAGTCAGTATGGTGGGGGAGAAAAATAACGGACCGGCATTGTGGGTCTGGCCGCCGCTGATAACTTGCGCGCCTTGGGCTTGAGCCCGACGCACGAGGCTGGTAATTTTGTCGATGGCGGCTTGGTTAATCACCGGGCCTAAGGTAGTGCTGGGCGCCAAGCCATTGCCGACAATGAGTTGCTCTACGGCCGCTTTAAAGCGGGCCACAAACTCATCATGAATACCGTCTTGTACCAAGATGCGGTTGGCGCACACACAGGTTTGGCCAGCATTACGAAACTTTGCAATCACGGCACCGGCCACGGCGGCATCTAAGTCTGCATCGTCGAAAATAATAAAAGGCGCATTGCCACCCAGCTCTAAGCTGAGTTTCTTTACCGTGTCGGCACTTTGGCTATACAGCAGTTTGCCGACTCGGGTTGAGCCGGTAAAAGACAGCTTGCGTACGCGGCTATCTTGGGTCAGCACAGCCCCCACTTCCACGGCTTGGCTGGAGGTGATCATGTTGATCACACCGACAGGAATGCCCGCCTGTTCGGCGAGCGCCATTAAGGCCAAGGCGGAAAAAGGCGTTTCTTCAGAAGGTTTAACGACTACGGTACAACCGGCGGCTAAAGCGGGGGCAATTTTGCGAGTGATCATGGCGTTGGGGAAATTCCAAGGCGTGATGGCGGCCACTACCCCTATGGGCTGCTGAATACTTAAGGCACGCTTATCGGAACTCGATGCTGCAAATATTTTGCCATAGGCACGCTTACCCTCTTCTGCATACCACTCCACATAAGAGGCGCCGTATAAGACTTCACCGCGGGTTTCAAACAAGGGCTTACCCTGCTCCAGCGTCATCAGCTGCGCTAAGTCATCTTGATGTTCGATGATTAAATCAAACCAGCGACGCAATAATTGACCGCGCGCCTTAGGCGTAACTGCACGCCAATGAGTCAGAGCTGAGTGCGCCGCTTCTATGGCAGTTAAGGTTTCTGCCGGGCCCATATCGGGCACTTGCCCTAACAAGTCACCAGTGGCGGGATTGAATACCTTAATGGTGCGGCCACTCTCTGCCTGACACCACAGACCATTAATGTAAGCGGAATCTTTGATTAAGCTGCTGTTTACAGAAAGACTACTCATCCTAATCGCCTCAAATGTTAATAAGTGATGACTTTAATTTGCCATAAGTTGCCGGCATGTTAACCTTCATGGCAAAGTTTTATAAATAGCCACCTATCAACATTAACGTTTATGAGCACCAAACTATGACTCAAGCCACAAGACCGGTACTCAGTCAGATCAGTGATTATGAAATTCGCCTGCTAAAACTGTTTAACACCATAGTCGAATGCGGTGGCTTTTCTGCGGCAGAAACCGAGCTGAACATCAGCCGCTCCACCATTAGCGTGCACATGACCAACCTTGAAAACAGACTCAAGCTTAAATTATGTCGTCGTGGACGCTCGGGTTTTGCGCTCACCGATGATGGCGCCGTGATTTATGAGTCAGCCAAATGGTTATTTTCTAAACTGGAAGAGTTTCGTTACACGGTTAACGAGCTACATGAAGCGCTCAGCGGCGAGCTGAAAATTGTATCGAGCGATAATATCTGGCTAGAAGAAGAGTTTTCTCTGGTCCAGGTATTTAGCCGATTGGCGGAAGAGGCGCCGGAAGTGAACGTGAGTATCGATGTGGCGCACATGACGGAGATTGAACGGCGAGTATTGAGTGAAGATGCAGATATTGGTTTTGTTCATTATCATCGAGATTTAGAAGGGTTGGATTATCACCACCTCTATAAAGTGCATTGTTTTCTCTATTGCAGCGACAAGCATCCCTTGTTTAACGAGAGCGATCCACAGGCATTAGAAGAACAAATCATCGATGCCAAATTTATTCATCCGGGAATTTATACCAATCCCGAGACCAGTGCCCAAGTGCAGGGGCTGCAGCCCGCGGCGCGCGCTTATCATTATGAACCTAGAGCTGCATTGATCTTGTCTGGCCATTACGTGGGCTTCTTGCCAGAAAGCTTTGCTCAGCGCTGGGTAGAAAGTGGTCGCATGAAAGCCTTACTGCCTAAGCAAAAAAGTCATCATTTAAGCATTGCCGCCATCACTCGCAATCATGGTCGACAAAGTCGCTTAAAGGCGCTGTTTTTGCAGCTATTAGCAGAACAAGTCGACATTTAGCGCTATTTTTACCGCACAACAGCAAATAAAAACCCGGCGCTAGGCCGGATTGTTATTGTCGCAATAATCATGGGTGTGATAATTACTGGATCTTAAATCGCCCGACTAGCACTTGCAGCTGAGTGGCTAATTGCGCCAATTCATGGCTGGCTTGGGCGGTTTGCCCCACCGACTGTTCACTTTGCTCGGCGATGTCGCTGATGGTGTTAATGCTGCGATTTACGTCTTCCGCAACATGAGCTTGCTCTTCGACCGCCGTCGCTACTTGGGTATTCATATCGTGAATGGCGTCAACCGAAGATTTGATCTCGAGCAGCCGTTCGGCGGTGGCGTTAGCTTCGGTCACAGCGCTGTCGGTTTTCTGTCGATTACGCCCCATTGCCGCCACCACATTTTGGGTGCTGGCCTGAATGCTCTCGACTATTTTTTCTATTTCGCCGGTGGACTGTTGCGTACGCAGGGCAAGATTTCGCACCTCGTCAGCCACTACCGAAAAGCCGCGGCCTTGCTCGCCGGCGCGCGCCGCTTCTATGGCAGCATTCAGCGCCAATAAGTTGGTTTGCGCGGCAATGTTGCCAATTACTTCCAACACCTGACCGATATCGCTGCTCTGCTGCTCCAGCTCTTTAATCGTCTGAGCCGCCGCTAATACTTCTTGGGCCAACTCATCAATCGTGGTCACGTTACGCGCCACCGCTTGGCGACCATGATCTGTGGTCTCAGTGGTCGCCTCGGCGGTGCTGGCCGCTTGGTTAGTATTGGCCGCAATCTCTTGGATAGACACCGTCATTTGATGCATGGCGGTCACCACTTGAGTGGTGTGATCTCGCTGCGCTTGGGCACCTTGGCGGCTTTCTTCGGCTATGTGTGACAGCTCTTCGGTGGAAGTCGCCATCTGGTCGGTAGCATCGGACACTTGACGGATCAGATCCTGTATTTTACCGACGAACACGTTATACACCTTGGCCAAATCACTCAACTCGTCGCTGCCGCTTTCATCGAGGCGGCGGGTTAAGTCACCCTCACCGTCGGCAATATCATGGAGATTGGCGACGGTTGCACGCAGCGGCTTCACAATACTTTGTGCCAATAGATAGGCGACCACGAAGGCGATAATGATGGCAAGCACCGCCATCATTAATACAAAGCGGCGAGTATCGGCAATGCTATTTGCGTAAAAGCTGCGATCCATGGCGATTTCCACCACGGCAATTGGCTGGCCCGAGAAATTATCTAGGTTATCAGTCAGGGTCGCATAAGGGGTGCCACCACTTTGCTGACGGCCCAGCACGGCTTCGCCCTGCCAAGCACTGCGTACCGCCTCAACGTTAACTAGGCTGTTGCCATTAATGGTGGAGGCGATAGTTTCCACCTGGCTGCCATTTAACAGGTGAATGGCGATATGAGCGCCAAACTCTGAGCTAAAGCGCTCGGCAAAATCTTGTGCTAAGTTCAAGCCAAATTCGACCGAGCCTAAGTGCTGGCCCTGATATTGAATGGGCGATAAACCTCGAATGCCAATGCCCGCCACGCCGCCATCTAAGCCCCGCACAGGTGCTTGAGTACGGTTAGTTTCGACTATGGTGGGACGCAACTGGCTCAAATCGTCACCAAACTGCTCCAGTTTATGTAAGCGCAAGAAAGAGGTGGCCGGTGCGGTGTGAAACTGAAACTGGGCTAGGCCGTAGTCTTGTTTGAGACGGTCAAATACCGGCTTAAATTGTGTGGAGAGCCCTTCTCTGTCGCCCGCGGCAAACATGGCTTGCACTTGGGGTTGATGGGCTACTAAGGCGCTCATGGCTTCGGCAAAAAAGGTTTGGGTGTCCAGTTGGGCATGCGTGGCAGCATACAGGGCTTGCAGCTCCCGCTTTTCAGCCTGCTCGATCAAACGGTTGGCATTGGCTAAATAAAACAGCGCCATGATGAGCACAGTGATAGCGACTAAGCCGCCGAAACCGACGGCTAGACGGGTTCCTATATTGAGATTTCTAAGCTGCATAGCTTCCTTCAGGATGGCGTTAATAGGTAGTAAGGATAATAATTAACGACTATTTTAAAGAAAACTTGACTAAGACAGTAGGTTTTTATGCTTAGACTTTTATCTAATGACTCAAAAGAAACCTATTAGAGGCGCGCTGGCGCTATATTGTGCTCACGCTTCTCGGCTCCCCTTCACACTTAGCCAAAGCTCACTTCATAACCGGTGAATTTACGCAGGTTAATCACCCCCGAATCCAAGATCAGATACTGGCCTTTGATGCCGAGCAAAATACCGGAAACCTCGGGGTTTTTGTCGAAGTTATGGCTGGCAATCTTGGTAGGATATTCAAGCACCGGATAGCTTAAACTCACTACCGCTTCATCGAGGAGGGTGACGGCTTGCTGACCATAATTAAGCTGCAGCTCATCAATTTTTTGTTGAATGGCAGGTAATAAGCGGGCGGCTTCGGCTTTAAGGTCGATATCAGCTTCGCCGCCTTTGAGCATGGTGCGCCAGTTTGTTTTGTCCGCTACCAGCTCGGCCAAGGCTACTTCCACCAAGCCCGAAATTTGGCGAGTCGCCACGTGTAAAATCGGCAGTGCTTGGGTGGCGCCTTGATCAATCCAGCGGGTCGGCACTTGGGTTTGGCGAGTAATGCCCACCTTTAAACCCGAGGTATTGGCCAAATAAACGATGTGTCCCACCATGCAATGCTGCTCACCCCATTCTGGCTCGCGGCAGGTACCGGCAAAGTAATGGCAGGTTTCGGGCTTCATGATACACATGTCGCAACTGGCCAATTTCTTCATGCACGGGAAGCAATGCCCTTGAGCGTAGCTCTTGCTACTTTTGCGCCCGCAGGCGGTACAAAATATCCGCCCAGTGTGGGTCAGGGTAATGGGTCTACCTAGATGCTCATTGAGGCTGACGCTGTGCTCGCCCAAGGACAGTTGATAATGAATGGGACTTTCGAGGTGTGCCGGCATCTTAATTAAGCTGCCGGTGAGCGGCCCCTCGTTTGGGGCTATGTCGGATAATAGGTGAGTGCTGTGCGGGTTCATGATACTAAATATGGCTAAGAAATTTGCCGCCACTGTACCAGTCACAGTGGCATAACGCATCTTTACACCGGCACGCGCTAAGGGTTACTGCGTGTGCGTCGCCGCTGGCACTGTAGCTTCAGATGTCTGTTGGTCTTTTGTGGCAAACGCGATCACGCCTGCCGCTGTAATTTGTTGCACCAGAGTGGGCTCACCTTGCTCGTTAAATTGGACATAACCTATCCCTGCTGCATTAAGCAAACGTTCGCCCTTAGCCGCCGACACCGGCGGATGAGGTGTAATCTCCAAACGACGACGACGCGTAAACCAGTTTAAGGGCGATTGTGGGGCATATAACCAACGATTAAGTCGATCCAGCACATCCAGTAATCGGCCAGGAAATTCGTTTTTAATGCCGCTGCTGGTGATTTGCCAAATATGCGGCTCTGCGTCTCGATAGCGCAGCTTAATGTCGTACATAAAGGAATAATGCACGTCGCCAGACAGCACCACATAATTGGCGGGCGTGCGGGCGTGACGAAAAATATTTAAAATCACATTGGCCGTGCCTTTATGGGCCATCCAGTTTTCTGCATCCACCAGCAAGGGTTTACCACACCAAGTAAAGACCTTCTGGATCACCTCAATCAGCTTTACCCCAAATACCGGCGTGGGCGACACTATGATCACCGCATCCTGATTGAGCAGCTCACTTTGCAGTTCGGTCAATGCTTCCCAACTCATCAGGCCGGAGGGCTGGCTCAGATTAGTGTCAGCTCGCCAACGTCGGGTACGAGTATCCAGCACCATCAATTTAGGGCTACTGTCGAGGCTATAGTGCCAGCGATCAAAAGACAGTAAGTGATTGATCAGCTGATCTTGATGCGCCGCCGAAGGCTCGGCACTCCAAGTATGTAACAGCGCCAGCGGTTGATCCTTAAAGGCATCGGGATCATTGCCCCAGCCTTGGCATATGAAATATCCCAGCAAAGCATTGCCAATAATACGCCGCGAAAACGGATGGCCGTAAGCACTGGCCTCCCACGCCGCCGTTAAGTTCCAGTCGTCGGTCACATCATGATCGTCAAAGATCATCAGAGTCGGCACATGAGCCAGCAAGCGCCGTACCATAGGCAGCCCATCAACAAATACCACTAACCGCTCACGCTCTCGCTGATATTGCTGCTGACGGTCGGCGCTCAGTACGGGCTGTTCTTCGGTAAGCCGCAGCCAAGGTAGCGGCGACCAAACTAGCAAATACATGGCCAATACTTCAGCCAAAGTGATCAAATGATTGTCGGCGCTGCTGGTGGTAAATATGGGTTTGCGGGCGCCCTCGAAGAAGCGCTTTTTCAACTTCTGATTACCTTGATTGCTCGGCAATAATTCACTACGGCGATAGTAATTTAGCGGACTGGCAAACAGCTCTTCGCTGTTTGCCACCAGCGCACCTTCCAAAGTTTCCGGATACAGACCTAATTCGTCAATCAGCTGATGAATGGCCGTTAACATGGGGCCGGCCACATCATCGGCATAAATTTGATCGCCGCTGAGCATCAATAATGCAGGCCGCGCTAAGGGATCTGTGTGGCGCTGCGCCAGCCAAGTATCTGCCGCTACCAAGCCATCACTGGCGCCATGATGAGGCTTACGACAAGAGCCATGCAAAATGCCATCGATGCGGCTGCGGATCACCAATTGAGGAAAGGCTGCTTCACCGTAGCAAAGCTCAGGCGCCCAGTCGGCCATGCTGCACCAAGGCTGTTGTTCAGTTTGGCGCCACTGCAAGTCATAGGCGATTAAGGTGTCATGAGGCAGAGCCTCTGCAAGTTGAATGTCCAGCAACTGCATAAAACAGTGCTCTCCCACTTGCAGCTGCTGCTGTATTACTTGAGGTTTAAGCGCGCTTTGGGGCTGAAGCCCCAGCGGCTCTTGCAGAGGAAAGAGTAAGCGAAACTGCAGTGAGGTTCGGCTAGCCAGCCAAAAAACCAGACGCTCCGCACTGGCGCGACGCAGTATAGGGCCGGCTAAAATGGTCGAACTCATAAGATGCCAAATAAACAAAATAATAAGGCCATCATAACGGTCGAGCGACGGAATTGAAAAGGCATCTCACCCATTACCTCTCAAGGCTGCGTCTATTCTGGCCGTTCGAAGCGGTATTTATGAGGGAAAAAGCACAGATTTACGAGCAATGCGCCATTCATAGATCTGAATCAATGACTTACAGGTTACAAGATGATAAAAGATTGTGAACAGTCGTTAACTTAATGAGTTCAAGGATGAATCTACTTTCGATCAAGCAAAAAATACTGTTATTAGCGTTAGTGCCGCTGTTGCTGTTAGCCGCCGTTAGCACTTGGATTAACGTCAATCAATCATTGCGGCTCAACAAGCTCAGCGGCGATAGTCTTTATCAATCCTTATACGATGCCCGTAAGCAGCAATTAGCCAACTATGCGGAGCTGGCCATCACCGGTATCGGGGCTTTATTACAACGCAATGAAGTGGTGGCCACCAAGGCGCAATTACGCCGCCTGCGTTTTGACGGCGGCACCGGCTATTTTTTCGTCTACAACACCCAAGGCCAGCAAATCGTCAGCGCCGATAATCCGGCCCGAGAAAATCATAATTATCTCGACTCCACTAGCCCAGAAGGTCGTTATTTAGTACAAGAATATGTGGCCTTAGCGGCCAAGGGCGGCGGCTATATCGAGTACAACTGGCCCAAACCGGACACTCAAGTAAACGCGCCTAAACTGGCCTATATTCACCCCATTCCTGGTACCGATTGGTTGCTGGGTGCCGGTTTTTATATTGATGATTTGCAAGCCGCACTCGCCACGTTAGAGCAAGAGTTATCAGCCTCGGTACGCCAAGGATTAATTAACTCTGCGCTGTCGGCCGGCGTCCTGTTTTTGCTGATCGCCGCCTTAGCGCTGCTATTGGTGCGCAGCATTCATGCGCCCTTGCGCCAAGCCGTGTCCACCATGCAAGACATAGCCCAAGGCGATGGCGATCTCACCCAACGCCTAAATAGCCATCAAGGCCATGAGCTGGGCACCTTGGCCAGCTCCTTTAACTTATTTGCTAACCAAATCAGCTCCTTGGTGCAAAATACTCGCCAATCAGCCGAATCATTACAAGCGGCCAGCGAGCAACTACAGCATTTTATGACTGACACAAAATCCGGCATCAGTCAGCAACATCATGAAAGCGATCAGTTAGCCACCGCCATGAATCAAATGTCGGCCACCGCCCAAGAAGTGGCCTTGAGTGCAGCGCAAGCCGCTCAAGCGGCACATTTAGCTCAGCAGCAAGTGGTAGCAGCACAACAGCTAGTGCAGGACACCATAGCGGTCATTGACGGGTTAGAGACACAAATCGTCCAAGGTGTGGATATTATTCAGCGCCTAGGTCAAGACTCAGAGCAAATTGGCTCTGTATTGGATGTGATCCGCGGCATTGCCGAACAAACTAACTTGTTAGCGCTGAATGCGGCCATTGAAGCGGCCCGAGCCGGCGAGCAAGGCCGAGGTTTTGCGGTGGTAGCAGACGAAGTGCGCACGCTCGCAGGCCGCACCCAAGCCAGCACCGAAGAAATTCATACTATGATCACCCGCCTACAAGAAGGCGCACAACAGGCGGTGCACGCCATAGAGCAGATCCGCCAAGGCAGCAGCCAAACCGTGCAGGAAGCTAAACGCATTGATGGGGCTTTGCAAGACATAGACGGCGCGGTTCACACCATCAACAGCATGAACGAGCAAATTGCCAGCGCCGCCGAGGAGCAAACTCAGGTGTCGGAAAGCATCAACGTCAACGTGCACCAGATTGTGAACATTGCCGAGCAAACTAATGCCGGCTCCGAGGCGGCTAATCAGGTCAGTCAGCAAGTGGGCGAACTGGCCGCGCAATTACAACAACTGGTGAGCCGTTATCGCACGCAGTAATAGCCGAGACGCTATCCGTTAAA
>JAHLFI010000028.1 GCA_018883865.1 Candidatus Oceanisphaera merdipullorum | reverse complement strand
GTTTTTTACTGGTGTTAGCCTTACAAAACAGCTGGCATGGCTTGGCGGCACGGCCATTAATGGCGGGCGCCGCCTGCGGCATTAACGCCGCCGTGGTGGGATTGTTACTTTCTGCCTTATATCAGCCAGTGTTTCTCAGCAGTGTCACTGGCGCGCCAGCGTTGGCCGCAGCCGCAGTGGGCTTGTTAGCCCTGCGCACCTTGCGTTGTCCGGTATGGGTACTGATCCCACTCTTTATGCTGTTGGGATTTTGGCTGTAGTTGCCGATTTAGGATAACCGAGTGCATAAAGGCAACTGGGCAAGCCCAGCCGACTCGCTCAAGCACTTCCCTGTGGCGCTCAGCCGACCATCCGCGTCACGGATGACGCGGCTGAGCCTCCCGGGATGGATTCACGGCGTGTCGGCGGAGCAGTAGCCTTGGCCTGATGGCTTAAGATCTCCCCCACTACAAATTGACTGACTTAAAACGCTTCAATCGTAAGGCGTTAGTCACCACAAATACGCTCGACAGCGCCATGGCAGCGGCGGCCAGCATAGGCGAGAGCAAGATACCAAACGCCGGATATAACACGCCGGCCGCCACCGGTATTAAACAGGCGTTATAGGCGAAGGCCCAAAATAAGTTTTGGCGAATATTGCGTAAGGTGGCATGACTAATGGCCAGGGCATTGGGCACGGCGCGCAAGTCGCCCCCCATCAGCACCACGGCGGCGGCTTCTATGGCAATGTCGGTGCCGGTACCTATGGCCAAGCCCACATCCGCTTCGGCCAAAGCCGGTGCATCGTTAATGCCGTCCCCTACAAAGGCCACTGGCCCATATTGCTCACGCAGCGCGATTAATGCCGCCACTTTGCCGTCTGGCATCACCTCGGCTTTTACTTCATCTATGCCTAGCTCAGCCGCTATCGCCTGTGCAGTATGGCGATTATCGCCGGTGATCATGGCCACTTTTAGCCCAAGTGCATGCAAGGCATTAATGGCCGCGGGCGTACCCTCTTTAAGCGGATCCGCCACCGCTATAATGGCCGCCAGTTTGCCATCTATGGCCGCATACAAAGGGCTCTTGCCTGCTTTGGCAAGCGTATCGGCTTGCTCACTAAAGGCGTTTAAGTCATAGCCTAACTGAAAGAGATAACGGTCCGCACCTACTTCGACCTTTTTACCCTCAACCTTGGCCACCACACCTAAGCCAGACAATGATTGAAAGTCTTCTGGTGTACCCAAGGAGAGGCCGCGCGCTTTCGCCGCACTCACTATGGCCTCGGCAATCGGGTGCTCTGAGTGTTGCTCAACGGCGGCAATCAGCGCCAGCGCTTCGTCCTCAATAAAACCAGCGATGACGTCTAAATCAGTCAGCTCAGGCTGACCTTTAGTGAGGGTGCCGGTTTTATCCAGCGCCACCACTTGTGTATTGCGCAGCGTTTGCAATGCCTGACCTTTGCGAAATAACACACCCAGCTCGGCGGCGCGGCCAGTGCCCACCATGATCGAAGTCGGCGTGGCCAAACCCATGGCGCACGGGCAGGCAATAATGAGCACGGCCACGGCATTAATGAGCGCAAAACTCAAACTTGGCCCAAACCACAACCAAGCGATAAAGGTGAGCAAGGCGATAGCCATCACCACAGGGACAAACACGCCCGTCACCTTATCCACCAGCGCTTGGATCGGCAGCTTGGCGCCTTGGGCTTGTTCGACCATGCGAATAATTTGCGCCAATAAGGTATCTTTGCCGATCTTGGTGGTGACGATAGTTAAGGCGCCATTCTTATTGATGGTGCCACCCACTACCTCATCACCTTGTTTTTTCTCGACGGGAATCGGCTCGCCGGTCAGCATGGACTCATCCACGTAAGAGCTGCCCGATTGCACTTTGCCATCTAAGGGAATGCGCTCTCCCGGGCGCACTAACAAGCAATCCCCTACTTGCACTTGGTTTAATGGCACTTCTTGGCTGCCACCTTCTTTTTGCAACCGCGCCGTGTTCACCTGCAGTTTCAATAACCGTTGAATCGCCTCACCGGTGCGGCCCTTGGCTCGGGCTTCTAAGAAACGGCCCAACAAGATCAGCGTGACGATCACCGCCGCCGCTTCAAAATAGACATGCTGGCTGCCTGCGGGTAGCAAATATCCGGCTGCCATTACCACCACAGAAAAGCCCCAAGCGGATAAGCTGCCCAGCGCCACCAAAGAATTCATATCCGGTGCACCGCGTAACAGAGCAGGAATGCCTTGGCGTAAGAAGCGCCGCCCCGGCCCCATCAAGACTAAGGTGGTGAGTACATACTGGATGCCCCAGTTAAGCGATTGCCCCAAGCTGGCATGCACCCACTCGCTCATACCTGGGATTAAATGGCTGCCCATCTCTAAGATAAATACCGGCAAGGTGAGCGCCAGCGCCCAGCCAAAGTCACGCTTAAGGCTTTGCTGCTCGAGCTCGCGGCGTACGTTATCGTCTTCGCGATCGTTCGATATGGGTTTAGCCTGATAGCCCGCTTGCTTGATGGCCGCCACCAATTGCGCCTCGTCCAAATTGCCTTCCAGCGCCAGCACTTGTGCACTTTCTGCCGCCAAGTTCACGCTCGCCGAGAGCACGCCAGGCAGCCGCTGCAACGCCTTTTCTACGCGCCCCACGCAAGAGGCGCAGCTCATGCCGATGATAGTGAGCTCAAACTGCTCACTGCGGGTTTGATAACCGGCTTTGTTAATGGCCTCCACCAGCGTGCTGGCCAAGGTGCCGGCTGCCACGCTCACTTGCGCTTTTTCACTGGCCAGATTAACGCTAGCCTCGATGACGCCCGGCGTGTTCAGCAAGGCCTGCTCTACGCGGCGTACACAAGAAGCGCAGGTCATGCCGGTGATAGGCAGCTGTAGCCGTTGCTCATCAATAGAGGCGTTATGAGTCTGAGTTGTAGTCATGAATGAGTTCCTCGATAGAGATCATGACCTTAGCTTAAGGCTTACCACAGGGGTAAGGTCAAGCAGGCTTAGCGTACTGATTTAGGTGGGCTAGTTGTTGGTGGCGTAGCAAGCTGTTCGAGAATGGCGCAGTGGGCGTGTTCATCGCCAGAGCAGGCGGAGATCATGTTTTGTAGAGAGGTTTGCATGCCAGCCAGCTCGCTAAGCTTATGCTCAACTGCTGTAAGATGTTGCTGGGCGACGTGTTTCACCGCTCGGCTGGATCTCGTAGGATTTTGCCAAAGGCTCAGCAGTTCATCAATTTGCGCAATCGAAAAACCTAACACCCGCGCTTGGCGGATAAATTTCAGCACTTCAATGTCTTGGTCAGCAAATTGCCGATAGCCGGCGTCTGTGCGCGCGGCAGGCTTTAGCAATTTAATCTGTTCGTAATGGCGGATCATCTTGGCGGACAAACCGCTTAAGCGTGCCGCCTCGCCTATGTTCATGATTACTCCTGCAAAGAGCCGTTAGCTGGTAGCCGTAAGCGATCAGTTAAACAAACAGTTAAAAAACTGTGAAATAAAGGGCTTACGTTCGGTGCAGTCGTACGCTTCACCCTTTACGCTCTACACTTCACAACTGATTAATTGTTGCTAATTAATTGTCACTAATAGTCGGCGGATAACCGGCGGCGGTGAGCGCATTCACTAATTGTTGCGGGGTGCGGTTGCTGTGTACTGTGATCTGATGATTGAGCAGGTCAAAATCGATTTCGCAATTCTCATCAACGGCGGTTAAGGCATCGGTGATCACACCCACGCAATGGCCACAGGTCATATCCGGTATCGTAAAGTCAGTCATGTTCGTTTCCTTAAGGTCAGTCGTTTTTTATCAGTAGCTGCAGAGTAAACTGTGATGCCTTAAAGCACCAACGCTAGATCTTAAAAAATGAGCAGCTGAAAGCCAGAAGCCGAGAGCGGGAGGAATACACATCATCCTACTAACGCACTGTTAGTGTTAACTTCTAGCTATCGCTTCAAGCTACTTTTTCAGCGCTTTTACGCCACAACTGCTCCATCACCAGTGCGATTAAGGTGCCTGTGAGTAAGCCGTTGCCGAGTAAGTATTGTGCTAACCCAGGCCAATGGCGATACAGCTCGGGCGGTAAGAACATACAGCCTACGCCCAACAATACGGTCACGCCTAAGATAGTGCCGGCTCTGTGATCTAACGGATATTTAGTCAGTAGTTGAAAGGCCAACATCACCAGCTTAATAAAAGCTGCCAATAAGGCGGCGTTCGCTACGGGTGCAGGCAGTAAGGATAAAAAGTCCACGGCTGCAGGGAACAAGCTAATAGCGGCCAACAACACACACGCCAGTATAAAAGGCCCACGTCTTTGGTCACCCGTTATCTGAATAAAACCCGCACTAACAGGCAAAGGCACCACCGCAATAGTCGACAAACCGCCGGCCATCATGTGACTGATACCCGAGGCTAGGCTACTGCGATTAAGGGCATCTTTCATGGTCGGCTGTGGGCCATGCACCACGGACGAGATGGCAGTAATGGCCGCCACTTGGTTAGAAACCAGCAGCAGCGAAAACAATACCGCCACTATCAGCATACCTACATCTAATTTAGGCAAGCCAAAGGCAAATAAATCCGGTAACTGTATGCCAGACGCGTTGCTCGGTATGGCGGTCGCGCTTAAGCCGAACAGCGCAAAGGCGCCCCAACCTGCCACTATACCGACTAACACCGCGTAGGTGCGCACTATGGCGTGGAGGCTAAACGAGCACATTAACACGCCAATAAACACCAATAAGCCAATGCTGGCCACCGGCATTGTCATCACACCACTTTGCGGATCTGTGACCATGCCGCGCACAAACACGCCAGACAGCTGAATAACGAGCAGCAACATAAAGCAGCCAGTCACTAGCGGCGTAAACAAGAACAGCAATCTATGAGTTTGCTTAGCGAGGCCTAATAACAGCATGATGGCACCCGCCACTAACACCCCGCCCGCCAACAGGCGCAAAATTTCACCGCCTTCGTGACCTTGGGCACGGCCAATGTAGGCCATCACAATAAACACGATAGCCCAAGAGCCCGCAGGACCATCGGCCACCGGATAGCGATGGCCGATGGTGACTTGTACCAAAGAGCTCAAACCCACTAGCAACAGGGTGCGCTGCATTAAGCCGGCAATTTCACTGCCCTCTAACCCAAACGCCTGCCCCAAAATGATAGGTAGCGCCAAGGCGTTGGCCAGTAAGAAGATAAACCACTGGCTAACACTGAGTCCCCAGCCAAAACGAGAATGCATAACTTACTCCTGTTACTGCCATTAAAAGAAACGGCGCCATTGTACTCCTAGTTGCTGCCCTTAGCATGAAAACACAAATTCAATGAGACGCAGACATAACAGGCTAAGCGCAGAGCAGCAAAAACCAATCAGGGCCTGCTGGCCCTGATTGGTGAGTCTGTTTCAAATGTATGAGTACTTAGCTGACTGCAGCCCATAAACGATTTCGCGCTATAAACGGTGTTAAGCAATACACTATTTCGCCCAATAAAATAAGCTGGCCTGTTTATGTAAAATATCCAGCGACACATGCTCGGTGCAGGGCTGCCCTGCCAAGCCGTAGCACACCTGTAGCGGCAACAAATGCTCTTCTCGAGGATGACAAAAGCGAGCATAAGGCGCTTGCGTCCACTGGGCTAAGCGACGGCGGCGCTCAGACTCGTCGAGCGTGTTATCGGTGCAGGTATTATTTAGCCAATGTTCAAATGCCACATTTTTTGCCTGTACTTCCGGCGTATTAGTAGTAAAAAACTCCCGCATGTTGTGAAACGAAAAGCCAGAGCCTATCACCAGCAAATCTTCGTAATCCAATGCTTGTAGCGCTTCGCCCAATTGCAAGTGGGTGTCGGCGCTCAGGTTATTTACCAGCGACAACTGAACGCAGGGAATATCGGCCTCAGGATACATCAGTTTGAGCGGCACAAAAGTACCGTGATCTAAGCCCCGCTCGGCATCGAGCCGCGCCGGTATACCCGCCGCCAGCAACACCTCTTGTAGTTGCTGAGCCAAGGCAGGCTCACCGGGGCAAGGATATTGAATGTCATACGCCGCCGGCGGAAAGCCGTAGTAGTCGTAGATCAAACTCGGCGTAGCACTGGAAGTGATGGTCGCCACCTCTTCTTCCCAGTGGGCGCTGACCACCAAAATCGCTTTTGGCCTACGTAACTTGCCCGCCATGCGCTGTAACTGCTGCACCATGGTTCTGTGAGCGGGATCGTCCAATAGAGGTAAAGGCCCTCCACCATGGGAGAGGAATAGAATATCTAGATGCTTAGTCTGGTCATTATTCATCAAATTATCTCCACGTCTTCGTTACTATCGCCGCTTCGTTACTATCGCCGCATTACGCCGGGTTGGTTCGCCTTAGCGTTGAAAGCGTTGCAGCAACCACTGGTCGAGGGATAAACGACCCCCCCCTTGGATCAGCAGTGCCACTGTGGCCGCAAACAGCGCCAATGCATATTCATAGCCATTGTTGGTCAAAAATAAACCATTGCTGACATGCACACTAAAAATGGCCACCAACATGGTGAAGGCGCTGACCAAAGCCGCAGGCCGAGTGAACAGACCTAAGATCAACGCCACACCGCCAAAGAATTCGGCGCTGCCCGCCAATAACGCCATCACATAGCCCGGCGCCAAGCCAATACTGGCTAGCCACTGACCTGTGCCTTCGAGACCATAGCCACCGAACCAGCCAAATAATTTTTGCCCACCGTGGGCCACTAAAATCAAACCTATGGGCAAGCGCAGGACTAACGCCGCATAACCCGCCGTGCTGCCCAGTAGTGAACGCGTGAATGAAGTCTGCATTGTGTGTTCCTTTAAATAAAGTGGGGTTTGTGTGTCTGAACTAGCTATACCGTCAGTAACGCCACTTTACTCACCTTATCTTTAAAGATTAAGACGGGGACTATTGTCTAATTATCAACGCTTCGTTGATAATTGCAGTTTATCTTGTTCAGGAGCTTTGCCATGGACCGCCTCGATACCATGCGCGCCTTTGTTGCCGTCGTCACCGAGGGCAGTTTTACCCTAGCGGCAGAACGGCTCGCCCTTTCGCCGCAGCTAGTCAGCAAGTATGTGTCACGGCTAGAGCAAGAGCTCGGCGTGCGGTTACTGAATCGCACCACCCGCAAGATCCATATCACAGAAGCCGGCAGCCGCTACGCCCTACGGGCGCAACAGGTGCTGGACGACATAGACGAAATGCACCGCCAACTCGATGATCTGCAAGACAGTGCCCAAGGATTACTGCGCATCAGTGCCCCCGTCTCCTTTGCCAACTTACATATGGCTCCCTTGTTGTATTACTTTCAACGCGCACATCCCTTAGTCAGTATTGACCTGCAGCTGAACGATAGAAAGGTGGACATAGTAGAAGAAGGCTTCGATATCGCACTGCGTATTGGCCACTTAAAAGATTCATCGCTGATCGCCAAATTGATCACACCGATCCGGCTGGTGATGTGTGCCGCCCCCACTTATTTAGCCGAACATGGCACGCCGCACACGTTAGAAGATTTACAGCACCACCACTATTTGCATTACAGCTACTTGGAAATAAACAACCGTTTTCCCGAGCACCCTTGGCGCCACGCATTGAGCCAAGCGCAAAGCGGGTTAAGCTGCAATAACGGCGAAGTATTAGTGAAAGCGGCCATCGCCGGGGCAGGCATAGTGATCCAGCCTACGTTTATCTCGGGCCCAGCCATTGCCGAAGGACTACTACAAGTATTACTACCCGAGCATGAACCCGACGCCATGGGGTTATATGCGGTTTATGCCCACCGCCAATTGCTGGCAAGCAAAGTACGCTGCTTTATCGATTTTATGACTGGTTATTTTGGCGAGCCGCCCTATTGGGATCATTTCGATCAGCAATCAGGACCAGCATGACCAGCGAAATAAAGAGCAGGCGGCATAAGGGTTTTAATAACCCACAGAGTCACTTAGCCGCGCTCATTCTCTTGATATCAAAACAAAATAGGGGCGCAAGGAGCGGCAAAATACAGTAGAATATGCCGCCGCTAGCAGAGCTAAATAGCAGAACCAGCTTAGTAGCAGATCCAGCTGCTAAGTCATTGCAGCACAGCAAGCTAGGTGGTTTGGTAAAGTCGACGATAATGGCGCCGCTTTTACCAAACCCCCCGAACGATCGTTAAAGGAACGAGAAACCATGGAAACTGCTCGACCCATTCGCCGTGCTCTGCTGAGTGTGTCTGATAAAGACGGCATAGTTGCCTTCGCTCAGGGCCTACACGCCCGCGGCGTTGAATTGCTGTCTACCGGTGGCACCGCCCGCTTGCTGGCCGAACAAGGCCTGCCCGTCACCGAAGTATCTGATTATACTGGTTTTCCTGAAATGATGGATGGCCGCGTTAAAACGCTGCACCCTAAAGTGCACGGTGGCATTCTTGGCCGTCGCGGCAAAGACGACGCCATTATGGCCGAGCACGCCATAGCCCCCATCGACATGGTAGTGGTCAATCTCTATCCGTTCGCCAATACAGTGGCTAACATTGATTGCAGCCTCGAAGATGCCATCGAAAACATCGATATCGGCGGGCCAACCATGGTCCGTGCCGCCGCTAAAAACCACAACGACGTGGCCATAGTGGTTAACGCCTCCGATTATGACCGCTTGCTGAACGAGATGGATGCGGGCAATAACAGCCTGACTCAAGCCACCCGTTTTGACTTGGCCATCGCCGCCTTTGAGCACACCGCCCAGTATGACGGCATGATTGCCAACTACTTTGGCACCATGGTCCCTGCTTATCATGCTGCGAGCGAAGGCTCGACTTTCCCGCGCACCATCAACTATCAGTTCACTAAAAAGCAAGACTTACGCTACGGCGAAAATAGCCATCAGAGCGCCGCTTTTTATGTAGAAAATGCTATCGACGAAGCGTCAGTGGCCACCGCCACTCAGCTGCAAGGCAAAGAGTTGTCGTTCAACAACATTGCCGACACAGATGCCGCGCTAGAGTGCGTAAAAGAGTTTGATGCCCCCGCTTGTGTGATCGTAAAACACGCTAACCCTTGCGGTGTGGCATTGGGCGATAACCTGCTTGAAGCTTACGAACTCGCCTATCAAACGGATCCGACTTCAGCTTTTGGCGGCATCATCGCCTTTAACCGCGAATTAGATGCCGACACCGCAAAAGCGATTGTTGAGCGTCAGTTTGTGGAAGTGATTATCGCGCCTAGCGTGTCTGACGCGGCGCAAGCTATTGTTGCCGATAAGAAAAACGTGCGTTTATTGGTCTCAGGCCAGTGGACCACTAAAACCAACACCTTAGATATTAAGCGTGTTAACGGCGGCATCTTAGTACAAGACCGCGATCAAGGTAACATTGGCTTAGACGACCTAAAAATAGTGAGCAAGCGCCAGCCCACCGATGCCGAGTTGCAAGACTTGTTATTCTGCTGGAAAGTGGCCAAGTACGTGAAATCTAATGCCATCGTTTACGCCAAAGGCGCTCGGACTATCGGTGTGGGCGCGGGCCAAATGAGCCGTGTGTATTCCGCTAAAGTGGCCGGCATTAAAGCCGAAGACGAAGGCTTGCAAGTGGCAGGTTCAGTAATGGCCTCTGATGCTTTCTTCCCGTTCCGCGATGGCATAGACGCCGCCGCGGCCGCCGGTATCAGCTGTGTTATCCAGCCAGGTGGCTCTATGCGTGACGATGAAGTCATTCAAGCCGCCGACGAACATGGCATGGCCATGGTGTTCACCGGCATGCGCCATTTCCGCCATTGATCAGAAGCTAGGGGCTTAATCGCAAACAGGATAGGAAAAATCACACGCCGACGCGCTAACCCGCATCCATGAGACGCTCAGCACATGACGTCCCTGTCATGTGATGGTCGACTTAGTGATGACTTCCTGTCCTGCTCTATCAGCGCCCCTTAGCGACTATCAAGTGCTTTACTAATTTTGAGGAACAAAATTGATGAAAGTATTAATCATTGGTGGTGGTGGTCGTGAGCATGCGCTGGCGTGGAAAGCCGCGCAGTCGCCTAACGTCAGTCAAGTATTCGTGGCACCCGGTAATGCAGGCACGGCCCTTGAGCCGAATCTGATCAACGTGGATATTAACGCCACCGACGTGCAAGGCTTGCTGGCGTTCGCCAAGCAAGAACAGATTGGCCTGACCATAGTCGGCCCAGAAGCGCCACTTGTAGCCGGTGTGGTTGATGCCTTTAGCGCCGAAAATTTAAAGATCTTTGGCCCCACTGCCGCAGCCGCGCAGTTGGAAGGTTCTAAAGCCTTTACCAAAGACTTTTTAGCCCGCCAAAATATCCCCAGCGCCGATTATCAGAACTTCACCGAAGTGGCGCCTGCTATTGCGTATTTACGCCAAAAAGGCGCACCTATAGTGGTGAAAGCCGATGGTCTGGCCGCCGGTAAAGGCGTGATCGTGGCCATGACGCTCGAAGAGGCGGAAACTGCGGTACAGGATATGTTGTCTGGCAATGCCTTTGGCGATGCGGGCAGCCGCGTGGTGATCGAAGAATTTCTCGATGGCGAAGAAGCCTCTTTCATCGTCATGGTCGACGGCGAAAACGTGGTGGCCATGGCTACTAGTCAAGATCACAAGCGCGTGGGCGACGGCGATACCGGCCCTAACACCGGCGGCATGGGCGCCTATAGCCCAGCGCCAGTGGTGACACCAGAAATTCACCAGCGCGTGATGGACCAGGTGATAATGCCGACCGTGCGTGGCATGGCCGCCGAAGGCAACGTCTACACCGGCTTCTTATACGCGGGCCTGATGATAGACAAAGCCGGCCAGCCTAAGGTGATTGAGTTTAACTGTCGCTTTGGTGACCCAGAAACTCAGCCGATTTTAATGCGCTTAAAATCTGACTTAGTTGAACTGTGCTTAGCCGGTTGTAATGGCAAGCTGAACACAGTGACCGCCGAGTTTGACCCACGCGCCGCCGTGGGTGTGGTATTGGCAGCCGGTGGTTATCCGGCTGAAAATTATCGCAAATTTGACGCCATCACAGATATTCCGGCAGAAACGGCAATCAGCAAAACCTTTCATGCGGGCAGCACAGTGAAAGACGGCGTGCTAGTAACCTCAGGCGGACGCGTATTGTGCGCCACCGCCTTGGGCAACACGGTCACTGAGGCGCAAGCCAATGCTTATGCCGTGGCAAGCCAAATTAAATGGCAAGGCATGTTTTATCGTCACGACATCGCTTATCGCGCCATAGAGCGGGAAAACCAAGGCTCTTAAACGAGCGCGTTACGTCATAAGAACAAGTACCAAGCCGCCATCACAAGATGGCGGCTTTTTTATTTCACCATGACTCCAGCACCGATGTTCGCTGTATTACGCCTTAGCCTGATACAGCAGATTTATCAATAATTTGAGCGGATTCATCTTATGACGGTGCTTTCAGAAACTTGACGCGGCTTTCCAGTACAGGGGCTGAAGCGGCCAAAAGTTGCTTCAATGATGATGAAGATGGCACACAAGCCCACCGACGCAAACCACACGTTCAGCGCTATGCGCAAGATGTTCAACTTGGCCGAGGTGTGGCGATATCGCCCTATCCATTCAGCTCTGACCCATACCGCCATTTGCCCATGTACCCGAACGGCAAGGAGACTCACCTCTTCAGCTATGAGGAAATGGGCAAGTTTTTCCAAGAACTTGACCTGTTGGAGACGGAAGAGTTGGAGCATGCAGTGATCCCGCTAGCCATGCGCCTGCAATTCGAGTTTGCCGCTCTTCGCTCCGAGATCATTGAGCTTCAATGGAATTGGATTGTTCTGGAAAACCGACGGGTGGTGTCGCTCGACAGCAAGACGGGAGGCATGTCCAAGCACATGAGCGAAGAAGCCTATCGGCTTCTCTCAGCGACGGCCCGCAATGCGACGACGCCCATGTATTGTCGTCTCCGCGTCATCCCGATCGACCTCTGACCGATGGCGAGGACTCGCACTCTGACAGCCGCTGACGTGCCCCATGTGGTACACACGGCATCCGCCACAGATCTGCAACCGATATTGCCAATTCGGGCATCCCGGTGAGCTCGGTATAGCACTGTCCCAAAGCAAGAAGAAACCATCCCGCAGTATGCCCTGCGCGATGCGCATCGGATGACGCCAGGACTGATCATAGGCGCCCATACATCCTCGACTTCCTGAGGTTGCGTGATAGCTGGTAGGAAAGCGCTCTGGAAGCTGCCACCGTCCGCGAAATGGGAGCCTTCTTACTGGAGGTGGGTGGGCTTCTGCTTCGTCTCTCGTCAGAAATTCATCCAGATCGACGAGGATGATTTCCCCCCTTGACCAGCTGTTCTACAACCTCAGCTGCGGCGGCTAGTGGCGATGAAATTGAAGTTAGGCGAGTTCAAGGACGCGTACAAAGGACAGGTGGAGCTTTACCTTGCGCATGCTAGACAAGCACGAGCGAGAGCCTCCCCACCGGAATCATTCTTTGCACTAGCAAGAAGCTGCAACAGGGACCGAGCGGACGCTGTTGCAGCAAACACATCACTGCACCAGCTGTGCATAGGCATCCGAGCTCGGATTGGCACCTTGCTCCTGAGCCTGTTTAGCCACCTCTGCAGCAGACAACCCTGTGTAGCCATCCCAACCGCCTCCAAGCGCCCTGAACAGGTCAGCCAGTGCACTCTGCCGTTGAGTGGCAACCTGGATCAACACTGTCTGGTTGGCAAAATCGCTACGTTGGGCATCTAGAAAGCGCAAGAAGTCATCAACCCCAGCCCTGTAACGCGCCTCGGAAAGCTTGAGTGCTTTTGCAGACGTCTCAGCCAGTGTCTTGCGCGCCTGCTCTTCGCGCCGCAGGGTATCAGTGGCGGCCAGCGCATCAGCCACCTCCCTGAATGCCGTCTGGATACTTTTCTCGTATTCAGCGACAGCCATGTCTTTTCTGACTGTGGCAAGGTCAAGCCCCGCACGATTACGCCCCCCATCAAAAATAGGAAGAGATATTTGTGGGGCAAACGACCACCCGCGCTGCCCCCCACCGAACAGATCCGACAACTCTGCACTGCTGCTGCCAAACATGCCGGTGAGCGAAATGCGTGGGAAGAATGCTGCCCGTGCAGCGCCGATATCCGCGTTGCGGGCACGCAGACGGAACTCAGCGGCACGGATATCAGGCCTCTGCTCCAGCAGCTCGGATGGCACTCCTGGGGCGAGATCCTGCACCAGCAGCAAGCTACTGACCTGCTGTTCCGGCAGGTAGCCGGTGACATCAGCAATACCGACCAACAAACCGAGTGCATTCGTCGACTGCAGGTATTCGCGTTCGATGCGCTCCAAGTCGGCACGCGCTTGCTCCACGAGACTGCTGGCTTCGTAGTAATCCAGTGCGGTAGCCGTGCCCGCCTGACGCCGCCGTTCAATCAGACGCAGGGATACTTCTCTGGTCTTCAGAGTGTTGCTGGTCAGAAGTTGGCGCTGTTGAGCGCTGTTGCGTGCGAGATAAACTTGAACGACTTCAGCGACCAAGCTGGTTTGCACTGCGCGTGCCGCTTCTTCAGTAGCCAGGTACTGCTGCAACGCCGATTCTGAGAGGTTACGTACCCGACCAAAAAGATCCAGCTCAAAAGAGGTCAGGCCCAGGCCTGCTTGGTAGGCCTCCTGAATCTGTGCTTGACCAGATGGACTGAGGTCCCCTGGCATACGTTGGCGGGTGCCGCTGGCCTGTCCCTCGACTGTGGGTACTCTGTCAGCGCGCTGAACCCGGTACTGTGCCCGAGCTCCATCGATGTTTAGCAGCGCTTGCCGCAGGTCGCGGTTGTGCTCGATCGCTGTAGCGACCAAGGTCCGCAGACGTTCATCAACGACAAAACTTTGCCACGGTAGCGTCGCGGCCGTTGACTGCAAGCCTGCATCCTTATGCGCCCATTGTGCTGCCACTGGAAGCGATGGACGTTCATAAGTAGGCACCAGCGAGCATCCTGCCAAAGAAAAAACCAGCCCGGAGTAAAGCGCCAAAGGCTTAAGTTTGAAGAGATAAAATGTCATGGTGTTTACTCCGCATCATTAGAGTGATTGTCTTCCGATGAAGCGTCGTTTTCAACACGCTTGCGGCGGCGTACTTTCGACAGCACGAAGACAAAGAAAATTGGGACCAGAATGACACCAAGAAGAGTGGCACTGATCATGCCGCCGATCACGCCAACGCCGATGGCCCGCTGGCCCGCCGCCCCAGCACCGCTGGCGAGTGCCAGCGGTATAACACCGAGGATAAAGGCCAGAGAAGTCATCACAATAGGCCTGAAGCGAAGCTTGGCTGCTTCAGTTGCGGCTTCAGTCAGGCTTCGACCCTGCGCATGTAGATCCTTGGCAAATTCAACGATCAGAATCGCATTCTTGGCTGCTAAGCCGATAATCGTGACCAGACCGACCTTGAAATAAACATCGTTGGGCATACCGAGCAAGGTGACCGCCAATACTGCGCCCAACGCCCCGACGGGAACAATCAACATCACAACTGCAGGAATACTCCAGCTTTCATACAGCGCTACCAGCAACAGGAACACCACTAGGATGGACAGGCTAAGTAGAATAGGTGCCTGAGACCCCGCAAGCTTTTCCTGGTAGGACAAGCCTGTCCATTCATAACCAATGCCTGCTGGCAGTTCCGAGACAATGCGCTCCAACTCGGCCATCGCTTCGCCAGTGCTGCGTCCCAGTGCAACATCACCGCCGATCTTGAATGCGGGATAGCCGTTGTAGCGGGAAATTTGTACAGGGCCAACCTCCCAGTCTACGGTGGCAAAAGCAGACAGAGGTACCTGATCGCCACGGACATTAGGAACATGAAGACGCAGGATGCTCTCCGGTGTCATTCTTTCCCGCATGTCTGCCTGAACAACCACACGCTGAAGGCGACCTGCATTGGCAAAGTCGGAGACCACTGCTGAACCATATGCAGTAGAAATCGCGGTATTAATCACATCGAAACCGACACCCAGCGCTTCGGCCTTGTCACGATCAATATCTAGGCGCAATTGGGGCGCTTCCTGCAAGCCTTCCATGTAGGCGTTGGCAAGGACTTGAGACGTATTGGCCTTGTACAGCAACTCGTCGCGGGCAGCGATGAAGGCTTCACGCCCCAGTCCGCCACGATCCTGCAGGCGCAACGAAAAGCCACTTGCATTGCCCAGGCCATCAATGGGCGGCGGCTCTATTGCCATTACCTTGCCGTCTGGGTTTGCCGCAAAACGCTGGTTGAACGCTGCAACTTCATCGGCGACAGATTGATCTTTGCCTCGAACCGACCAGTCTTCCAAAATCGCAAAGGTCAGCGCGGCGTTTTGACCCGTGCCAGAAAAGCTGTATCCCATAATCACTTGCGTAGACATTACACCTTCACGCCCACCCAGATAGTTTTCAATCTCCTTAGCAACCGATTCTGTACGCTCATGTGTCGCGCCTGGCGGCAACTGCACATCCACAATGAAATAGCCTTGATCCTCGACCGGAACAAAGGATTCGGGTAACTGCGTGAACATGAAGCCCAACGCCACCACGATGGCTGCGTAGATAACCATGTAGCGGCCTGTGCGCTGCAGTAATCGCGAATTTAGTGCTTCAAAGCGCGACGTCAGTCGCGAGAACGACCTGTTGAACCCTCCGAAAAAGCCGTTCTTCTCCGCGTGATGCCCCTTGGCGATAGGCTTGAGCATGGTGGCACATAAGGCAGGCGTAAAGGTCAGAGCCAAGAAGCCAGAGAACAGGATTGACACAGCGAGCGAAATGGAAAACTGTCGGTAAATCACGCCTACAGAGCCGTCCATGAACGCCAAGGGGAAGAACACAGCGGAGAGCACCATGGTGATGCCAACAATGGCCCCCGAAACCTGCTGCATCGCCTTGATGGTGGCTGCTTTTGGGCTCAGCCCTTCATCGGCCATCAACCGTTCGACGTTCTCGACCACCACGATGGCGTCATCCACCAGAATGCCGATCGCCAACACCATGCCGAACATGGTCATCATGTTCACCGAGAAGCCCAAGGCGTACATCACCGCCAGCGTACCGGCCAGACACACGGGCACCACGATGATGGGGATGAGCGTGTAGCGAAAGTTTTGCAGGAACAGCAAGATCACCAGAAAGACCAGTACCACGGCCTCAAGCAGGGTGTAGATCACTTTTTCAATGGCGACCGCCACAAAACGTGAGGTATCGTAGGGCGTGGTATATTCAACTCCTGGCGGAAAGCTCTGAGACAACTCTTCCAGTCGTGATTTCACTGCCTCTGCTGTTTGCAGGGCGTTGGCACCGGGCGAGAGTTGTACCGCCGCAGCTACACCGCGGCGCCCATCGGAACGCGAGTCGAAGTTGTAATCCTGCATGCCGATTTCCAGGCGTGCAACATCGGCGAGGGTTACCTTCGAACCGTCGGGATTCGCGCGCAGCACAATTCGGCCAAATTCGTCCGTTGTATCTAAGGTGCCCTTGATGGCAATGGTCGCGCTCAGCTCCTGGCCTGGCACACCAGGGCTACCACCAAAGCTGCCTGCAGGCACCTGCGCATTTTGTGCCGCGATAGCTGCATTGACATCCGCGACAGATAGGCCATAGCCAATCAGCTTTTGAGGGTCAATCCAGACCCTCATGGAGGCTTCTGATGCAAAAAACTGGACTTTGCCCACACCAGGCACTCGTCGAATTTCGTTGTTGATGTTACGTGCCGCGAATTCACCCAAGGCAACAACGTCCTGATCAGCAACTCCATCCTTACAGGCGAGGGAATACATTATCAAAAAGTTCGAACTGGCTTGGTCGACCTGCAGCCCTTGCTGCAGCACAGCAGCGGGCAAGCGAGCCTCTGCTTTCTTGATGCGGTTCTGTACATCAACCTGAGCGAGGTCGGGGTTCGTTCCGGGCGCGAACGTCACCATAATTTCGCCAATACCCGTGGAGCTGCTGGAGGACTCATAGTACAAAAGCCCCTTGGCACCATTGAGCTCTTCCTCAATCACACTGGTAACGGAGTCGACCACCGTTGAGGCAGAGGCACCTGGGTAGGTTGCCCAGATAGAAATCTGCGGAGGTGCAACAGCTGGGTACTGGGAGACGGGCAAAAAAGGCAGTGCTAACAGCCCTGCCAGCGTGATAAAAATAGCGACCACCCACGAGAAATTGGGGCGGTCAATGAAGAATCTGGACATGAAGCGATCCCTGAATGTATACGGTGAACCAGCGCGTGATTACTGTCGTGTCAAAGTGCTGGTTGGCTTGGGCTGCGGGCTGTTGTCCGCCGTCGTAACATGAACCTTGGCTCCCGGTTGTGCCGACTCAGCGCCTCCGACGATGACTCGCTCACCAGATTCTAAGCCATTGAGGATGTGCCATTCACTCCCATGCATGCTGCCTGTGTGCACCGTACGGCTTTCGACAATGTCGTTTTTGCCAACCACCAGTACGCTGGCCTTGCTGTCAGCACCGCGCTGTACCGCGCGCTGGGGCACCAATATGGCATTGGGATCTGTGCCTTGGCTGGTGTGCACACGGACATACATTCCGGGCAGCAAAAAGCCATCCTTGTTCTGAAATTGCCCCCGCATGGACACTTGGCCTGTGCCGCGATCTACCGTGATATCGGAAAAGAGCAGCTCGCCGTCGCGTTTCTGATCCGTGCCGTCGATACTGATCGAGATCGCTGCGCTGCTGCCTTGTTGGGTGAGCTGACCAGCAGAAAGTGCTTCACGTAGACGAAGCATGTCGCCCACAGATTGCTTGAAGTCGGCATAGACCGGATCTAGCTGTTGGATCAGTGTCATCGGCGTGGTTTCGTTTTGGCCGACAAGTGCACCTTCGGTCACCAGCGCGCGGCCAATGCGTCCCGAGATGGGTGCAGTCACAGTGGCATACCCAAGATTGAGCTGGGCCGTTTCCACGTCGGCCAGTGCGGACTGCCGGGCGGCTTGGGCACTTTTGAGGGCAGCCTGAGCCGCATCAAAGTCCTGCCGGCTCACCGCCTCGATCTCTACGAGAGGCTTGTAGCGCTTTACGACATTGCGCGCATCAAATAGGGCTGCTTCTGCTTTTGCCAGCTCACTCTCTGCACGGGCGAGCGCCGTCTTGAGCGGGGCCGGATCGATCTGAAACAGCACATCCCCAGCTTTTACCGTTGCGCCCTCTTGGAATTGGCGTTTGAGAACGATGCCAGCAACACGGGCTCGCACCTCAGCAGCCCGTACAGGCTCGATACGCCCGGGCAACTCACTCTCAAGCGTCAACACGCGCGGCTGAACAGCCACTACTTCCACGCTTGCGGTGGTCTGTTGTGGAATTTGCTCCGTTTTTCCGCATGCGCTCAGCAAGATCGCTGCTGCGGTTGCTGCGGGCATCAGCCGCGACAACCCCTGGAATATCGTCATATTTGAACCTCTAGAAGTCAATAAAGCCATTAAATCGACCGCATAGTACCAATTAGATTTAAATGAATCAATTAAGTATCAACAAATTAAGATGTTGACATTTTTTACTTCAAGTGTTGAATAGTAAACGATATGATTCAGTCTTGATTCTTCTGATGGATGCGAGTGCATATGGAATCCGAAACCCTACATCAAGATACTCAGCTTCTGGCCGCCTTGGCCTTGGCATTGGTTGACCATCCACGAGCCACGTTACAAGAACTGGCTAAAACGGCAGGCATCAGCAAGGCTACTCTATACCGCTTCTGCAGGACGCGTGATCAACTCGTTGAGCAACTCTGGCAACACAGCATACGGGCGCTGAATCATGCGTTGGACAATGCTGGGCTCGACAGTCTTGCGCCCCTGGAGGCGCTTAAGCGCCTGATCACTAATAACTTGGAACACCGTGAGTTCCAAGCCTTCCTCATGTACTACTGGAAGGAAGCTGGCGCAGGCATAGAGGAGCAGATGTGCTGGGACATGCAGCTCGATGCCTTTTTCCTGCGTGGTCAACAGCAAGGGGTATTTCGCATTGACATTAGTGCTGCAGCACTAACAGAGATTTTTACCTGGACGTTAGCAGGCTTGATCAATGCAGAACGGCAGGGCAAGGTCGCCCGGCTGGGATTGCCTGCGTTGATCGAGAACGCGTTTCTGCACGGGGCAGTGGCGACGAAATGATCATCACCCTCCCGACGATTCCCATGCTGGTGCTATGTGACTGCTTGGGATGCATGACATCAATTTTTCCTCGCGCTATTCGGGTCGGATCGTCACCATGCGCTGCGGGAAGGTGACCTGCCAAGGAAGCCCTGAAGAAATCATTCAGTCCGAGGTACTGCAAGGTAAAGTATCTACGAGCTTGAATCCAAGGTGTACTGTCTGGATGAGGAGCGGATCGCATTGTTTCGAATATGAGGTGCCGTCAGCCCGTACCCAAGGCGGATAAAGCATCAACTCGATGAGCGCGACTAGGAAACTGCGGCCCGGGCCGCTGCCCAAGACTGAAGCGTCAAGCTAACCTTTACTTTACTTACCTGACCAGCCGGAGAGCAGACCTTGAACGCTACGCCGTGCTGCACGCACAAGCGTATGGCGAGGCGGTCGATGCTATGACGCTGATCGCGCATATGCTGGAGGCGTTCACGGCTGGAGATCGAGGATTCAAGAAAGGAAACGCTAGCAAGGCCGAGCCACCGAAGCCAAGCTTAAAATGCACTGGAACCATATTAACCATACCTCGAACACGCAGCCCGATGCTGCGCGTTCTTTGTTCTGGAGTAGGCTTCGAGGGAATGGGCTAAGAAGACTGAACAAGCCTGCCAGCCGTGGCAATCTCCGTCACTACAACGCGACTCTGCGTGCTTTCTACAGGCTCTAATGTGGCCCACAACACTACATCATCTTCCAGGGCGGGAGCGTACTTTGCCTAGTATTTATCCATCAGGCGTTCGTACGTGAAATGCCGAACACTTTTCAAAACTAAGTGATTAAGCATTCACGTAGAAACGCATTTTCTGGCCATAAAACAACCTATTTTAATAGTATGCTCCCGCCCTGCATCATCTTCAAGCGGCATGAAACAGAGCTAACCTATTGCCAGTATATGGTTTCAAGTCCTGCGTGATTTACATAAAAGGCTTGACCCGTCCATTTTTTATGGAATACAGCCCTGCAACTTATTCGCCGGCTAGCATAACAGCTAGTTTACCCACATTCTGATCCCAAACCCCACTCCTCGCCTATCCTTAAAGCGAATACAACTCTGCAGGGCGCTCTGCAAGATGAGCTTTGCATTGGTTTTATTTTTGCTAACAGGAGTAACCCATGTTTCGTAAAAAAGTGTTCCACACAACGCTATTGGGATTGGGATTGGGATTGGGATTAACCTTCGCCATCAGCTTGCCGTTGCTGGCCGCTCCCATACAAACCGCAGATAGCACAGAGGGCGAGATCCTCACTAATGAGGCAGGCATGAGCTTGTATGTGTTTGAGAAAGACGCCGCCGGCGTTAGCAATTGTAATGATCAATGCGCCGAAAACTGGCCACCGCTAGCGGCAAGCAAAGACGATAAGGCCGAAGGCGACTATGGCGTTATCAAGCGCGCCGATGGCAGCTTGCAGTGGAGCTACAAAGAGCAGCCTTTGTATTTATGGAAAGACGACAAAGCCAAAGGGGATGTGTTTGGTGACGGAAAATTTGATGTATGGCACTTGGCTAAACCCTAGTGCTCCCATGTAAAAACACAAAAAGAGCCTATGTAGGCTCTTTTTGTGTTGAACACTCATGACTAGTTTACAGCTGCTCGGCTAACCAATCGGCAAAGCCCGGCATAGCGCCTAGGTGCGGCAATAAGGTCAAGGTTAACTCAGGATATTGATCACGCTTTTGGTGCAATACCGAGGGCAAGTCGTCCACTACGTGTCGGCCTTGAGCTAAAAAATAAGGGAACAAGGTAATCTCGGTCGCCCCTGCCGCCACTTGGCTGTCGATGGCCTGTTCGAGAGACGGTTCAGCTAACTCCCAAAAGGCATGGCCCATAAGGTCAAAGCGCCCAGTCATGGCATGACTAACAGCGGCTGCAAAGTCTGCTATTTCTTGATTGGCGGCCTCACGACGGCTGCCGTGTGCCACCAAAATAAACCCTTTCATCTTATCTCCATCCTTTTACTACCTGCCTAGCTCATGGCTGTTTACCTAGCTCACGGCTGCTTAAATGGCTTGTTTAACAATAACCAGCGGCACTTGGCCGGCCAGTACATCCACACAATAATCCCAGCTGGCGATGCGGTAATGTTGAATATCATCATCCAGATGCAAGCCTTGGCTTTGACGATGAAACCAGATTAAAAAACGCGACGGCGTGATCAGATGAATTTGAATGTCTGAGCTGCTTTCGTCTTCATCATCCATATAATCTAACACATCAGTACCTTCCAGCATCCGATAGCCAAACACATGATCAAACTGCAACTGATAAATCACTTTGGGCGGCATGTCAGCTTGGGTGGGCATGCCCATAGACAGCAGCAGCTTGCCGCTCCACACATCCTGATGTAGGTCAGTCAACATCAGCCCTGTGGTCAGCCCGCGGGCACCAGACCAAGGTGTCGTCATTTGTCGAACAGTATTGGCTTCCATATCGCCTCCCATAAAAGGAAACAGGCAAGGTTAGTTATAACAAGTGAAGGTTGAAGGGGGCAAGCGGTAACTGAAGAATGGGGTATGGTGCAAGAAAAAACCCGACCTAAGTCGGGTTTAGAAGAGGTTACTTGATAGCGTCTTTCAATGCCTTACCTGCTACGAAAGCAGGCACATTGGCAGCAGCAATCTGAATTTCTGCACCTGTCTGTGGGTTACGACCGGTGCGTGCAGCGCGGTGGTTAACCTTAAAAGTACCGAAACCCACCAGTTGTACTGGGTCGCCTTCTTTCAGGCTTTGGGTAATACCACTGAGCACTTCTTCCAACGCGGCCTTGGCCTGCGCTTTATTCAAATCTGCCTTAGCGGCAATTGCTTCAACAAGCTGAGTCTTATTCATAATGGGATCCTTTCTCACTTGGCATTAAGTGGTTGCCCACTCTATGCAAATTTAAGCCTCAAGCAAAGCCTTTGTATCAAGGGCTAACGTTAAGTGCCGTTGTTTTGTGCAGATATTGCTAAAAGCGTCACATAATTCCACTCACACGCAGCTCCTGCTTACTCAAACGGGCGCTGCGGCTCACTTCTGGGTCAGCATAGCCGAGCACGACAGGCGAGACTAGAGGCCGAGCGCGCAAGTCAGCAAATTTATGCGCTAGGTCATTCAAATCCGACAAATTTCGACCGCTGGTGCCGGTTTAGGGCGCCTTGAGTCGATGTTAGATTTTGAATATTGCATGCTGAATTAACCATTAACCATTCAACATTCACCACTCAACATAGCGGCGAGCGCCAAACTCTGAAATTACTTCGCTTTGGCGATCAGGTCTTTAATGACTACCGTCGAGTCACAACGGCCAAAGCCTTGCTCCAACAAGGTTTCGTACACCTTATGCACGTGCTCGGTCAGCGGCAGCGTTAAGCCCTGTTGCTCGGCTTCATCTAAACAAATGCCTAAGTCTTTGTACATCCATTGGGCTGCAAAACCAAAATCGAATTTATCCTCACTCATGGTTTGGGCACGATTTTGTAACTGCCAGCTTTGCGCCGCTCCACCGCTTAATACATCGATCAAAGTCGGAATATCTAGGCCGGCCTTCTGCGCTATCATCAAGCCTTCGGCAATCCCTTGCACGGCACCAATCACACATATTTGATTCACCATCTTACAGCGCTGGCCTGAGCCGACGGGCCCTAAGCGAGTGACTTTTTTGCCATAGGCCGCCAGTACAGGTGCGGCTTCGGCGACGTCCGCTTCGCGCCCACCAATCATAATGGTTAAGGTGGCGTTTTCTGCACCCAATTGGCCACCGGAAACCGGTGCATCAATGAAGCGCAAGCCTAACTTTTCGGCGGCACCAGACAGCTCTTCGGCCAAGATGGCAGACGTGGTGGTGTGATCAACTAACAATGCACTCGCCTTCATGCCCGCGAATACGCCCTCTTCGCCATACACCACAGAGCGCACGTCGTCGTCGTTACCCACGCACATCATCACAATATCTGCGTCTTTGGCGGCTGCCGCCGGCGTTGCCGCATAAGTGCCGCCGTGAGTCTCGGCCCAAGCGCCCGCTTTGTCGGTGCTGCGGTTATACACGCACACCTGATGACCGGCTTTTTGTAAATGCGCCGCCATAGGCCCGCCCATCACGCCTAAACCAATAAATGCCAATTTCATTACACTAACCCCTTCATTGAGATGAAACATAGCGCCGAGCCCTAAGCACCAGCGCCGAGCTAAAAAACGGCAACCCAAACCGACTCACTGCGCCGCCGGCTTCTTCTGCAAAATGCGCTGCAGGGTGCGCCTGTGCATGTTTAGCGCCCGCGCGGCGGCAGAAATATTACCTTGATGTTGTTGCAGCACAAACTGCACATATTCCCAAGACTGCTTGCGCACCGAAGGCTGAAACGCCACCCAATCGGGGGAGGATGCAGCCTCTACGGCGACCGGCTCAAAGGCCGCCAATATGGTATCTACATCCGCCGGTTTAGGTAAATACTGAGTGGCCCCCAGCTTGATGGCGCTCACAGCCGTACTGATGCTGGCGTATCCGGTGAGCACCACTATCGGCACTTGGGGAAAATGCTCGAGTAACGAGGGCAGCAACTGCAGACCGCTTGCGTCGCCTAAATTCAAGTCTAAAATAATGCCCTGCAAAGACTCGGTTATCGCCAGCGCGGCGCGGCCATCTTCGGCCCACAACAGGCTAAACTCACGGCGCGCAAAACCACGGCTCAGTAGCTGAGCAAAAGTGGCATTATCATCAATCAATAAAAAATGGCGAGTCTTAGCGCTTCTACTCACGGTAATGGGCATGAGGCGTTCACTCCGCTTGGCACTATATGCAGTGGCAATTGAATATGAGCATGCACGCCACCCGCCGTATGGTTTTGCAAGGTTAGACTGCCCTTAAGGCGAGAAAAGGTAGCATGCGCCAGCCACACGCCTATGCCAAGGCCGGAGGTTTTTTCGGACGCTTGCTGATTAAGCCCAGCTTGCGCCAATTGCTCATCGCTTAAGTGGCCCTGGCGATTATAAATATCGAGGTACAGCACTCGCCCCTTATCTACGTCGGTGACTATTTCTGTCAACAGTTCGACGCGGTTATCACCCGCATCGGCGGCGTTATCCATAATATTAAGCAGCGCCGACCAAAATAAGTCGTCCAGCCATACACACACCTCTTGCTGGGCGGGCGGTGGCGTCCAGATGCAGCGCACATCGGGCCGCAAATTTGTCCAGCGCGCCAAATAGGCCTGCAGCTGTTGATAAAAATAAACCGGTTTCATGTCTGACTCTGTGCTGTGTTTCAACTGCCACAACACATCTCGACACAGCACCAGTTGCTGGTGCAACAAGCGAATATGATGCTGGCCGTCCGAGCTTAACTCAGGCTCGGCACTCAGCTCTTCGCTGAGTAAAAACAAGTTATTTAAGGGCGTGGATAACTGATGCGCGATGGAGGCCGACTCTAGTCCTAACAATAAAAACTGCTCTTGTTCTTGCTGCTTTTGATAAGCCAACTGCAACTGCTGCTCTTTTTTCCTCAAGATGCGCATCAGCCAAGACACAGACGCCGTGATCAATACCGCTGACAAGCTAAAAACTAGCCACATGCCCAGCAGATGTAGGTTAAACGACTGCAAGAGTTCCGAACCTGAGCTGGCGTGCTCGACATGCGCCCCGTGTTCCAAGCTGGCGAGGGGTACGTACCAATAAAACAACCCTAAATAGCAGGTCATGGCCATCACTACACAGCCCCAGGCAAAGGCCGTGGAGCAAGTGAGTGCGCCAATCAGTAGCGGAAATAAATACAAGGCCACCGCAGGATTCATCACGCCACCGCTGAAATAGACGATGGCGGTGAGCAAGGCGATATCGGTCACTAAGCCGATCTCTTTTAAACCGAAAGCTTTTAAACCGGCCTTTTTTAAACCGACAAGCCTAGGCCGCCAGTAGCTTAAGCCGCTGAGCAAGAGGTTCACCAGTAACAGCGTCAACAAAAGCATCTGCAGTTGCCAACTCAGCACCGGCAGCAACACACGGTCGGTAAAAAATAGAGACCCCGCTAAGGCCAGAAAAAATAACCAGCGCACCGCCAACACAAAGTTTACCGACCCTAACGCTCGCCACGCCAAGGCGGCTGGCGTTCGTCTGGCCAGATCTTGTATTCCTGATTCTTGAATAGGTGATTCCTGCATTTTCGGTTCCTGCGTTTACGCCCTTTTCATGCTTATAGATGCCGCCCCGTCTTACTCATGCTGACCGATGGGCTCATAACTGCACTGGCAGCTGTGGGTGCGACAATTTGTCACATTGTGCCTAACGCACCAGCTGCTACTGTCTGCCGCTATTCCCCAAGTGAGACTCAAATTCCAAGGTGAGACGCGCTGGACTCAAAAATTAACGCATACGAGGCTAACGGCAATCATGAACAAACACCAAGTCCTTTCTTTGCTTTCTCTAACGCTGCCCTTGGTGGCGCTAACTAGTGCCCAAGCTCAGGCCCCCGAAACGAATTCAAAAATGAGCACCATTATCGTGACCGGCTCACCGCTCACTCAGCCGAATCGCATTAGCTTGGATCCTAAGGCACCGGTGCAACCGATCCCTGCCGCAGACGGTGCCGGCTTGCTTAAAACTGTGCCCAACATGAGCATTACCCGTAAAGGCGGCATGGCTGGCGATCCTCTGTTTAGGGGCTTAGGCGGCTCACGCTTAAGCATTACCAGCGATAACAACTTCGTATTAGGCGGCTGCGGCGCCCGCATGGATCCCCCTACTTCTTACTTGTTTCCTCGCTCGTTTGATGAAGTGGTGATCACCAAAGGGCCGCAAACAGTGACTCAAGGGCCGGGATTAGTGGCCGGCTCCATCCAGTTTTTGCGCCACCCTAGTCATTATAATGAGCCAGAATTTAATCTGGACACTGGCTTAACTACCGGCAGTGGTGACCGCTTCGATGCCTTTGTGGCGCTGGATGCGGGCAATCGGCTCGGCTATATGCGCTTCAATGGCAACCAAAATCAGGCCCATGATTACAAAGACGGCGCCGGTAATAAGGTGCACTCGGCCTACGATAAAAACAGTCAAAGTGCGCAACTTGGCTTTACGCCAGACGAATTGAGCTTGCTGGAAGTGTCTTATGACCGCAGCCGAGGCCAAGCTGCCTATGCGGACCGAAGCATGGATGGTAGCCAATTTGACCGCGATGCGTGGAGCATAAAAGCCGAGCGTTACGCCATCACGCCTTGGCTCAGCACGCTGCAGCTGCAATATGGCCACAGCTTGGTGGATCATGTGATGGACAACTATAGCCTGCGCACCAATAACAGCGGCATGTTTAGCGCTATGAACCCAGAACGCAGCACTGATACGGCGCGAGCCATGGCCGAGCTCAGCTTAGGCGATCACTTAACGAAAGTGGGGGTGGATTGGTTAGCAGACGATCACCGTTCTCGCATGGCCATGGGCAGGTCGGCCGCCGCCGCAGACAACTATCGAACTAAGGCTTATCAAGACACTCAGTCATTTGAAAATATTGGCTTTTTTATTGAAGACAATTGGCAGCTTAATCAAGACCAGCTGTTGATTACGGGCTTTCGACTCGACCACGCTCAGGCACGTTTCGAACAAATGCCGGCCAACAATGCGCTAAAAGAACAAGAATATCAGCTGCAAGCCGGCTTCGTGCGCTTTGAACAACAGCAACAAGCCTGGACTTGGTATGCCGGTTACGGGCAAGCCGAGCGAGCACC
>JAHLFI010000027.1 GCA_018883865.1 Candidatus Oceanisphaera merdipullorum | reverse complement strand
CTAAGTGAGATTGCCGATATTCCTGTGTTGTCAGAAGAAGGCTGTGAAGTGTCATTGGCTGAGCGCAACAGTTGGCCGCGCTATTGGCTGGTGGATCCACTGGATGGCACTCAGGAGTTTATTGCCGGCAGCGGTGATTTTTCTACCATGATAGCCCTTATTGAGCACGGCAAGCCGGTGCTGGGCGTGGTCTTCGGTCCGGTTAACAATCTTTTGTATTACGCGGTGCGCGGCCATGGCGCTTTTAAAGAAGCCAATGGTCAAACGCTGCGCATCAGCGCTAGCCATTATGATGCGAGCCAGCCGCTGCGAGCGCTGCGCATTACCGTGAGTCGTCGGCAAAATGTCGATTGGGTGCGCGCGCGTCTGGTCACGGATTTAGAATATGAGCTAGTGCCCTTGGGTTCGAGTTCGCTTAAATCCTGCTTAGTCGCCGAAGGTGGCGCCGATATTTATATGCGTATTGGCCCTACCGGCGAGTGGGACACGGGCGCGACCCAGTGCATAGTCGAAGAAGCGGGCGGGCGTATCGTGGATCTCTACTTACAGCCGTTAAGTTATAACCAACGTCACACCCTGATTAACCCAAACTTTATCACCATGGGTGATCCTGAGCTGAACTGGCCACAGATCTTAATTAAGCCAGAAGGGGATGGGGACAAGTAATACGCCGCGATAAGTTTTAAGCCGCAACTGCTCAGCTACCAAAGTTTTTTGGGTGCCCGTCGAAATCCTCTGTTTATAAACAAGTGACGGCAACATAAAGGCAGCGCGCGTCTAGGGCGCTAAAAATGAGACACAAAAAAACCGCAGTCAGGCGAAAGTTGACTGCGGTTTTTTTTGCGCTTTTTATTCTGCGTCGTCGATGTCGAAGTCTTCAATCTCAATGCCAAGGCTTGCCATGATATCGCGGGCCTGAGAAGGGATCTGATCCGATACGTCTTTGCGCAAATCATCATCTTGGGGCAGAGGTTGGCCGGTATAAGCATGCAAGAAGGCTTCACACAACAATTCGCTGTTGGTGGCATGGCGCAGGTTATTGACCTGCCGGCGCGTACGCTCATCGGTTAATATCTTTAATACCTTGAGTGGTATGGACACGGTAATCTTTTTTACCTGTTCATTTTTTTTGCCGTGTTCGGCGTAAGGGCTGATATAGTCGCCGTTCCATTCAGTTTTCATTATCTACCCACGTCAAGGTTAAAAAAGTTAAAAATCCGATCGAGATTGTAACCTCTACACTTTATGTTGGCAATCCAACGGCTTATGCTTCCAGCCGTCTAGGTGGCTTGACGGCCTGTTGTTGCTGAGTTACTGTGCGCAAGTAATAGCAAACTTAATAACAAGATATTGAAAACGATATATTTAAAAACATATGTAAACAAGGCTGCCAGTGGGCAAAGGAGAGGATATGCCAGATTACCAGACTCAAACTCATGCGGTTCGCACCGGCATTGATACGGACACCCAGCATGGTGCCGTGGTTCCCCCTATTTACCTGACCAGCACCTTCTCCTTTGAAGACTTCGGCAAACAACGTCGTTTCGACTATGCCCGCTCGGGCAACCCGACCCGCCAAACCTTGATTGATGCGCTCACCAAATTAGAGAAAGGCGCCGGCGGTGCGGTAACGGCCAGCGGCACCGGCACCATCAACCTGATTGTGACCTCACAGTTAAACGCCGATGACTTACTGATTGCGCCCCACGACTGTTACGGCGGCACTCATCGTCTGTTTAATGCCTTCGCCAAAAAAGGCCACTTTAAGGTGGAATACGTCGACCAAACTGACGAAGTTGCGTTAGCCGCCGCCATGGCGAAAAAGCCGAAGATGTTGTGGATTGAAACGCCGTCTAATCCCTTGCTGCGCGTAGTGGACATTGCGGCCTTGTGTGCGGCAGCCAAAAAAGTGGGCGCACTGAGCGTGGTGGATAACACCTTCTTATCGCCAATTTTACAGCAGCCCCTGACCTTGGGCGCCGATTTAGTGGTGCACTCCACCACTAAATATATTAACGGCCATTCCGATGCGCTGGGTGGTGCCGTGATCGCCGCCGATGCGACCTTGGCGGAAGAGCTGCGCTGGTGGGCGAACTGCTTAGGCGTAACGGGTCCTGCGTTTGATAACTATCAAACGCTGCGTGGCCTGCGCACCTTAGGTGTGCGCATGCGCCAACATTGTGAAAATGCCGAGGCCATCTTGGCTTATCTGCAAACTCGCCCTGAGGTGAAAGCCATTTATCATCCTAGTCTGCCGCATAGCCCTGGTCATGACGTGGCGGCGCGCCAGCAGAAAGGCTTCGGTGCCATGCTCAGCTTCGAGCTGAACGTGGACCAAGCTGGCATGCGCGCCTTCTTGGGTGAGTTGCAGCTGTTTTGTTTGGCAGAGTCCTTAGGTGGGGTCGAAAGTTTAATCGCCCATCCGGCCACTATGACCCATGCGGCCATGCCGGAAGCGGATCGTTTGACCGCCGGCATTACCAACCAACTGCTGCGCTTATCGGTCGGCATCGAAGATGTGCAGGACTTAATCGCCGATTTAGACAATGCATTTAAGGTCTTAAATAAGTAATGACTCAGCACAGCCAAAATGAGGCGCTTAACGCTCAGCGCGCGGTCCATAAATTTGGCGGCAGCAGTTTAGCCGATGCCGCGGGTTTGCAGCGCGTGGCCGATATTATTCGTCATGAGGGCCAAGCAGATCTACTGGTCGTGGTGTCAGCCTCCGGCAAAACCACTAACCGCCTCATTGAGCTGCTTAATCTGTTTGATAGCGGTGACAGCGCCGCGGCCACCACGCTGGAAGGTATATACAGCTATCAGCAGGGGCTTATCGCCACCACGCTCCCCGAGGCCGATGCTGAACTGTTGCAAGCCTCGCTGGATACAGACATCAACACCATAGCCAGCGTGCTAGAAAGCCAGCGGCTTGATGATTATCAGCGCAACTTTATTCAAGCCTTTGGTGAGCAATGGTCGGCGCGACTGTTGAGCGCCTTATTGTGTAGCCAAGGTGTGGCAGCGGCTCCCTTGGATGCCCGAGATTTTTTACGGGTCAGCGGCTCGCCGGTGCAGGTAGACGATGCCGCCTCTCGCCAATTGCTGGCGACTATTTTAAGTGAGCAACCCGATCGTATCTTGGTGGTGACCGGCTTTATTGCCGGCGACCACCAAGGTCGTACCCGTTTATTGGGGCGTAATGGCTCGGATTTTAGCGCTACCTTATTGGCCGCACTGGCCGACAGCTCACACACCACCATTTGGAGTGATGTGCCGGGCGTGTTTAGTGCTGACCCAAGACGCGTATCTGAAGCGCAATTATTACCGCGCTTATCATTAGCCGAAGCCGCCGAATTGGCGCGCTTGGGCTCCAGCGTCTTGCATAGCCGTACCTTGGGGCCGGTGGCCGAGAGCCGCCAGCAGTTGATGCTGCGCAGCAGTTATCACCCAGGTGATGGCCATACCCGTATCTTGCGCCACGACCCACGAGATCCGGGAGCGCGCATCGTTACTTCGGTAGATGATGTCGTCTTGATTGAGATGCACATTCCGGATCGCTATCAAGATCGGGTGAATGCGCTTACCGATTGGCTGACTCGCCGTGAGCTGGTGCCCTTGGCCTGTAAACGTCGCCCCGAGCGTAAGTTATGGCAAATTGCCTATACCCCAGAGCAGGCTCAGCAGGCGTTTTCTCTGTTGCGTGACCATCAACCCGCCGGTGGCTTCGAAGACTTGCAGCAGCGCGAAGGCTTCTCGTTAGTGGCCTTAGTAGGTAAGGGTGTGACGGCTCAGCCTGAGCAATGTTTGCATTTTTATCATGCGTTAAACGAGCAGCCGCTGGAATTTATTCAGCCGGCGAAAAACGGCCTAAGCCTAGTGAGTGTGGTGCGTAAGATGGTGCTAGAGCCGCTACTATTGCGCCTGCACAACAGCTTATTCAGCCGGCCCAAGCGTATTGGACTGATCTTGTTTGGCCGCGGTAACATTGGCCAAGCGTGGCTGAAGTTATTTCAGGCTCAACAGGCTGAACTTGAGCAGCAACTCAATGTGCAACTAACCTTGTTTGGCGCCTTTAACTCCCAAGGTGGAATGTTATCGAGCCAAGGCTTAACCGTGGATCAAGTGCTGCATGATTTTCAGCCAGAATCTGTGGCTTGGCCTAACTGGCTAGAAGAGATTGCCGAGCATGGTTTCGATCAGCTGATAGCGCTGGACTTTACCGCCTCTGCGGCTTTGGTTACGCATTATCCGGCACTCGTGGCGCAGCGCATTCATTTGATTGCCGCCAACAAGCTGGCCGGTGCGGCACCACAAGCCATGTACTTGCCGTTGAAGCAAAGCTTGGCTGAGCACAACGTGCAGTTTTTAAGCAACGCGACAGTCGGTGCGGGTTTGCCGGTGCAAAGCAGCATTAAACAGTTGCAGCACTCGGGCGAAGTGGTGCGCAGCATCAGTGGTATCTTCTCCGGTACCTTGAGCTGGTTATTTCAGTACTTTGATGGCAGCGAGCCGTTTTCTGAGCTGGTATTGCAGGCTTGGCAACAAGGCTTAACCGAACCGGATCCGCGAGAAGATCTCAATGGCCAAGACGTGCAGCGCAAGCTGGTGATCTTGGCTCGCGAAGCCGGCTTCGACCTAGATCCGGCTAAGGTAAAAGTACAAAATTTGGTACCCGAAGCCTTGCTGGCGCTAGATAAGGAAGCCTTCTTCGACCGTTTAACCGAGTTAGATGGGTTGATGGCCGATGAGCTGGCTAAAGCCCAAGAAATAGACGGCGTATTACGCCACGTAGCGCGCTTCGACGGCGCAACGGGTAAGGCCGAAGTGGGGCTAGAAGTAGTCAGCCGCGATCACGCCTTCGCCCACGTGCGGCCCGGCGATAATGTATTTGCCATCGAAACCACGCATTACCGTCAAAACCCCTTAGTCATTCAAGGGCCAGGGGCTGGGCGCGAAGTAACGGCCGGCGCCATGCAAGCCGACTTATGGCAATTGCTGGCAAGCATTTGATCTCACAGGTAATAAAAAAGGCTCCCTCGGGAGCCTTTTTTATTACTGCAAAATATTAAATTCGCTTAGCCGCAGTGGATCATGGCTTTTGGCGATAAGATTTCAGCCAGTTGTTCGTCGGTGAGCAGGCCTTCTTTACGTACTAATTCTGCCACGCCTAAGCCGCTCAACAGCGCCTGGCCGGCGATGCGGCTGGCGTTGTCGTAACCGATATGCGGAACCAAGGCGGTCACTATGCCGATGCTGTTTTCGACGTGGAAGGCGCAACGCTCTTCGTTGGCGGTAATGCCACGAATACACAGCTCATCCAGCATGTGAATAGACTTGCGCAAGATACGGCAGTTATTCAGCAAGTTGTAAATGATCAGTGGCTCCATGGCGTTCAGCTGCAGCTGGGCCGCTTCGGCAGCCATGGTAATGGTCATGTCGGTGCCCATCACCTGAAACGCGGTTTGGTTCATGGCTTCAGGAATAACCGGGTTCACCTTGCCGGGCATAATCGAAGAACCAGGCTGCATGGCGGGCAGGTTGATCTCAGAAAAACCGGTGCGTGGGCCGCTGGACAACAAACGTAAGTCGTTGCTCAACTTAGATAACTTAACCGCTAAGCGCTTTAAGGTGCCAGAGAAAGTGACGAAGGCACCCATGTCGGAGCTGGCGGCAATCAAGTTTGGTGCCAAGCGTACCGGCAAACCACTGATCTCGGCCAATTCACTCACTGCTAAGCAGGCATAACCTGCTGGTGCGTTAATGCCGGTACCAATGGCCGTACCGCCTAAGTTCACTTCACATAACTGCATGCAGGCTTCGTTGATGCTGGCGTTTTCTGCGGCTAAATCCGCGGCAAAGGCATCGAACTCTTGGCCCAGCGTCATGGGAACCGCGTCTTGCATCTGGGTACGACCCATCTTCAAGATATCGGCAAATTCTGTGCCTTTGGCGGCCAAGCTTTCTTTTAAGTTAGCAACCGTCACCATCAGCTCTTGTGCGGCGAAGACGATGGCTAGACGGGCAGACGTGGGATAAACGTCGTTAGTCGACTGAGATTGGTTAACGTCATTGTTCGGGTGCAACTTGGCGTATTGGCCGTATTCGAAACCTAATTTTTTCAAGCCTATGTTGGCGATCACTTCGTTGGCATTCATGTTGGTAGAAGTGCCGGCGCCGCCTTGAATTAAGTCGACAATAAACTCTTCATGATGCTCACCCGCAATCAGCTCGGCACAGGCGGCTTGAATGGCGTTATTTTTATCGTCAGTCAATAAACCGTGGCTGTGGTTAGCGCGTGCGGCCGCAGCTTTAACCATGGCCAAACCTTTAACTAGCTCAGGGAAATGGCTGATGGGCATGCCAGTAATATCGAAGTTTTGCTTGGCGCGCTGCGTTTGTATGCCGTAAAGGGCAGTAGCAGGAACGGCTTGATCACCGAGTAAGTCGTGTTCGATGCGAGTTTGTGGCTGCGCAGTAGCGGTTTCGATATTCATAAGACCCTTTAAAGGTTAAGTAAGTAAAAATAGCGTCGAAGACGGCTAGTTGCAGAACACGCTCGGCAAACGACGCCATTGTCATCCGCTTGATGGGAGGGCAAGGGCTCAAATTTAGAAAAGGAAGCCGAGCGAACGAAAACCTAAATGTGCACTTTTTTCGCATAGCTATTCACATGGCCAGACAGAGGATGATGCCACTGACTCCGGCTGTTTCAAGCCCGCCAAAAGACCTAAGCAACATTGAGCGCCCGTAAAGATAGCGAAATAATGGTAGTTTTCCTAGTGTTTAGTACGAGATATTCACGGGTTTTGGCGGATTTTTCTGTTTTTACGGGGCATAGCATTAGAAGTGTCAGGCGCGAAGTCGGTGTCAGTAAGGGCAAGTTTTGACTAAAAATAGCCGAACAAGCGTAACGTAAATGCCCCGTCAGACTGAATTACTAGTCAGTCCAGCAGGGCCGGTGGCCATTTTTATCAGGCGGGGGCTGTGACCATAAAGCTAAGTAAAAGGCTCTGGCTGATTAGGCTAAGCGTGATCGCTCAATGATGGCGGCTAAGTCTGGGCATAAGGGGCTCGGCAGCGCTTGCGGAGAAAACCAGCCCACGGCTTCTGCATCATCAAAGGCTTGCGCCTCACCACTTACATAATTGCCGACCACCGCCACCATCACATAATGGTGAGCGAGTTGGCCGTCGCTGCCGTTTTCCAATACATCGAAACAGGCGAAAGGGGAATTCATGTTCGCATTAATGGCGGTTTCTTCTCGCAGCTCACGCGCCGCACCTTGGGCCATGGTTTCGCCCCATTCCAACTTGCCACCCGGAAAACCCCAATGGCCCGCATGGGGTGCAAACTTGCGCTTCACCAACAAGACTTGCTCTTGCTGCCAAACGATGGCAATTACGCCGACTTTAGGTGTTGGGTTATTCTGAGGTACAGACGCCATTGGTGCTCCTAGGAATAAGATAAAACTAAGGGGTTACCTTAGTGCTGAGGTTACTTCTTCAGCAAGCGATAAATAAATAACAATGCGAGCGCGCCGATAATGGCAGTGAAGAAGCTGTTGAGGTTAAAGCCGGTAACGTTACCAAAACCCAATTGGGTGCCAATCCAGCCGCCGACGAA
>JAHLFI010000026.1 GCA_018883865.1 Candidatus Oceanisphaera merdipullorum | reverse complement strand
GCTAACAACTGCTGCTTTCGCGATTCTAAGCTGGACTGAATGTCATCGCGCTTGCCATAGATGTCTGCTAAAAATTGGTCGAACTCGGCGAAACGACTTTCTAATTTGTCGATCATGCCCATCAGGCGCGCTAGCTGCTCGTCGCATTTTTCTGGGCTGTCGGCTTGGCCCAAGGCCGACGTGAGCGCTTGGGTTAAGAACTTAAGCTGGGCTTCAAATTCCGCTTCGGCTTCGCCTTGATCCTGCTGCTGATGGCGCTGGCGAAAACGTGCGATGCGGCCAACGACGCTCACGAAACAAGCGCACTCCGAGCAAATTTTCTCCAAGCTGCCAGTATTGGGCCACAAACCACTCACTTGCGGCGCAAACTATGCTAGAAATGAGTCACGGCCAGTCGGCGCTAGCCAAAAGTCTAATTGAGTGATGCCTAGATCTGCGTCACCTTGTACACATTAGTTACAAGTAGGTTGCATAATCGTTAGCACTATTTATTAACCTATATCTATAAATTTAAGTTCATCAATCTAAGTCATACCCTAAGGGTGATTGGTTTTACACCAAGGAGCGGAATTATGAGTGAAGTTAAGGTTCATCCGGTTAAGGCATCCATTGCCGAGCACGCCCACATAGACAAAGCGGGTTACCTGCGCATGTATAAAGAGTCTATTGAAAATCCTGATAGATTTTGGGGCGAGCAAGGCAAAAATCTCGATTGGATAACGCCCTATACCAAGGTAAAAAATACCTCTTACGATCCCGGCCACGTCAGCATTAAGTGGTTCGAAGACGGCACCCTTAACTTATCCGCCAACTGTATTGACCGCCATCTTGCCACCAAGGCCGATCAAGTGGCCATTATCTGGGAAGGCGACAGCCCAGAGGACGATAAAAAAGTCACCTATCGCGAGCTGCACGAGCAAGTGTGTCGTTTTGCCAACGTATTAAAAGCCCAAGGTGTGAAAAAAGGCGACGTGGTCAGCTTATATATGCCGATGGTGGTGGAAGCCGCCGTAGCCATGCTGGCCTGTGCGCGCATTGGTGCCGTGCATTCAGTGGTGTTTGGTGGCTTTTCACCGGATGCGGTGGCCAGTCGCATTATCGACTCCAACGCCAAGTTGGTGATCACCGCAGATGAAGGTCTGCGCGGCGGTCGTACCGTACCGCTCAAAGCGAACGTAGATGCGGCACTCACTAAGCCCGGTGTCAGCAAAGATTGTAAGGTGATCGTCTACCAGCGCACCGGCGGTGATGTGGCATGGGACAGCGAGCGCAATATCTGGTGGCATGAAGCCGCGGCGCAAGTCGATGCAATCTGTGAGCCGGAAGCCATGAACGCCGAAGATCCGCTGTTTATACTTTATACCTCGGGCTCCACCGGCACGCCAAAAGGCGTATTACACACCACAGGCGGCTACTTGGTGTATGCGGCCATGACCTTTAAGTACATCTTCGATTATCACGATGGCGATGTGCACTGGTGCACCGCAGACGTAGGTTGGGTGACGGGCCACTCATATATTCTGTATGGCCCGTTGGCCAATGGTGCCACGACGTTAATGTTTGAAGGTGTGCCTAACTACCCGAAAACCAGCCGCATGAGCGAGATCGTTGATAAGCATCAGGTCAATATTCTCTATACCGCCCCCACCGCCATTCGCGCCTTTATGGCCAAAGGCAATGAGGCGATAGAGGGGACGAGTCGCAAGAGCTTGCGTATTTTAGGCTCTGTGGGTGAGCCCATTAACCCCGAAGCGTGGGAATGGTATTACCGCGTGATTGGCGACAGTCGCTGCCCAATTGTCGATACCTGGTGGCAAACCGAAACCGGCGGCATCTTAATTGCGCCGCTGCCGGGTGCCACGGCATTAAAAGCCGGCTCCGCCACACTCCCCTTCTTTGGCGTACAACCCGCACTCGTGGACGGCGAAGGCACTATTCTAGAGGGTGCAGTTGAGGGCAATCTTGTTATCCTCGACTCTTGGCCCGGCCAAATGCGCACCATTTATGGTGATCATGATCGCTTCGAGCAAACCTACTTCTCCACCTTCCCAGGCACTTATTTCTGTGGTGACGGTGCTAAGCGCGATGAAGACGGTTACTACTGGATCACGGGTCGTGTAGATGACGTACTCAACGTCTCAGGTCACCGCATGGGTACCGCCGAAATTGAATCCGCATTAGTAGCCCACCCTAAAATTGCCGAAGCGGCGATTGTCGGTGTACCGCACGAAATCAAGGGCCAAGGCATTTATGCCTATATCACCTTGAACGAGGGTGAAGTGCCGAGCGCCGAATTGCATAAAGAAGTAAAAGATTGGGTGCGCAAAGAAATTGGCCCCATCGCCACACCGGATATCATTCACTGGGCGGAAGGCTTGCCGAAAACCCGCTCCGGTAAAATTATGCGTCGAATTTTGCGCAAAATTGCCACCGGTGAAACCGATACCCTAGGCGATACTTCGACGCTTGCAGATCCGTCTGTGGTGGATCGTCTGATTGCCGAACGCGGACAAGCTTCTTAATAACTTGAACTTGGCCTTAAATGAGTGAAAAACGTCAGAATTTGACTAAGAGTTCTAACCACTAGCTCTAGCAAACGCCACCCTAATCTAGGGTGGCGTTTTTTTATGGTTAACATTGCAATGAGCGATACAGAACGTTTTGGTGTTTAAAATCCAAGACCCAACTTGCTCGCTAGCGCTTAAGACCAGCGGTTGCAAGAGCAAGATGCTGGTTTGGCTCAGCGACGCGTGTGTCGTAAAACCACAAGAATATCGACTAGATCACGGAATTTTCGGCGATATGAGGTTTACGGGCCGGCCACCATTGGAAAAATATGGGGTTAATCCCCTATAAGCGGCTGCTTGCTGCAGTAGAAAACTAGATAAATTGGAAAAATTTGAGTTTATTTAGTGATTAGACCAGTAATTTGCTGCCAATTCCCACGAAATCACTATAATTGGCCGGTCTGAGTCGAACCGAACGATTTTGTTTGCCAATAATAGGCAAAAACGGATAGGCTCCCTACTAACGATGTGAACACCGCAAGATTGCCGAGGATTGCTACACAATGGCCGAACATTTCCGAATTCTGTTGCTTAACGGACCTAACCTCAATTTGTTAGGTCAGCGCGAACCCGGTATTTACGGTCAAAATAGTTTAGCCGACATAGTGGCCGGTTTAACGCAGCAAGCCGCGGCGCAAAATATCGCGCTCAGTCATCTGCAATCCAATGCGGAACATCAACTGATTGATGCCATCCACCAAGCTTACGGCCAGCAGGATTTTATTATTATTAATCCTGCTGCTTTTACGCACACGAGTGTGGCCATTCGTGATGCCTTGTTAGGGGTGAATATCCCTTTCATTGAAGTGCATTTATCGAATGTGCATGCGCGTGAGCCGTTTCGTCATCACTCCTATCTTGCCGATAAGGCGGTAGGCGTGATTTGCGGCTTGGGCAGTGATGGCTACGAATTTGCCCTGGAAGCGGCGACCCGTTTCTTACGTCGTCGTTAATTTCCAACTCAGTAAAAACATAACAAGAGAATGCTCATGGATATTCGTAAAATTAAAAAACTGATCGAACTGGTTGAAGAGTCTGGCATCGCCGAACTGGAAATCTCTGAAGGTGAAGAATCGGTTCGCATCAGCCGTTACGGCAATCCCGGCCAGAACATACAGCCACAATATCAGCAATACCAAGCCGCTCCCGCTCTTGCGCCTGTTGCTGCAGCTTTATCTCCTGCTACCGCTGAAGAGCCTGCGGCTCCTGTAGAAAGCGGCCATGTAATGCGCTCGCCAATGGTAGGCACCTTCTACCGCGCATCTAGCCCAGGTGCAAAAAACTTCTCCGAAGTGGGCCAAACCGTAAACGTGGGCGACACCTTGTGCATCGTTGAAGCCATGAAGATGATGAACCAAATTGAAGCTGACAAGGCCGGCGTGATTAAAGCCATCTTGATTGACAACGGCGAGCCGGTTGAATTTGACGAGCCGCTGTTCATCATCGAATAAAGGAAGTCTCATGCTGGATAAAGTAGTCATCGCCAACCGCGGTGAAATTGCCTTACGGATCCTGCGCGCTTGTAAAGAGCTGGGGATCAAAACGGTTGCCGTGCATTCCACCGCCGACCGTGAACTTAAGCACGTACTGTTAGCAGACGAGTCCATCTGTATCGGTGGTAATCAGTCTAGCCAGTCGTACTTAAACATTCCGTCTATTATTGCTGCTGCAGAAGTCACTGACGCTGTGGCTATCCATCCAGGTTATGGCTTCTTGGCAGAAAACGCCGACTTCGCCGACCAAGTGGAAAAGTCCGGCTTCGTGTTTATCGGCCCTAAGGGCGATACCATCCGCTTAATGGGCGATAAAGTGTCGGCCATTGCCGCCATGAAGAAAACCGGCGTACCTTGTGTGCCCGGTTCAGACGGCCCGATCAGCGACGATGCGAAGAAGAACGCCGCCATTGCCAAGCGCATTGGTTATCCGGTGATCATCAAAGCCGCTGCTGGCGGTGGTGGTCGCGGCATGCGCGTAGTGCGTAATGAAGCCGAGCTGGAAAGAGCCATTGCCATGACCAAAGCCGAAGCGGGCGCCGCCTTTGGTAGTGACGTGGTTTACATGGAGAAATACCTAGAAAACCCACGCCACATCGAAATCCAGATCTTGGCCGACGGTCAAGGCAAAGCCATTCACTTAGGTGAGCGCGATTGCTCCATGCAACGCCGTCATCAAAAAGTAGTGGAAGAAGCGCCAGCACCGGGCATTACCGAAGAAATGCGCAAGTTCATCGGTGAGCGTTGCTGCCGTGCTTGTGTTGACATCGGCTATCGCGGTGCCGGTACTTTCGAATTCTTGTATGAAAACGGCGAGTTCTATTTCATAGAAATGAACACCCGTATTCAGGTTGAGCACCCCATTACCGAAATGATCACCGGTGTGGACTTAATCAAAGAACAGCTGCGCATTGCCGCCGGCATGCCGTTGTCGATCACCCAAGAGCAAGTGACCATTCGTGGCCATGCGATTGAATGTCGGATTAACGCCGAAGATCCCAAGACCTTTATTCCAAGCCCAGGTGAAATCAAGTTGTTCCACTCTCCAGGTGGCTTAGGCGTGCGTTGGGATTCGCATATTTATGCGGGTTACAAGGTACCTCCTTATTACGACTCCATGATCGGTAAGCTTATCTGCTACGGCGAAAACCGTGATATCGCGATCGCCCGCATGACGCACGCCTTGAACGAGCTGGTGATTGAAGGTATTAAAACCAACATTCCGCTCCATCAAGAAATTATGCGCGATGAAAACTTCCGTAATGGCGGCACCAATATTCATTACCTAGAGAAAAAACTGGGTCTGTAATTGGTCACATTGCAGCAGTCACAACGGCACCCTAGGGTGCCGTTTTTTATGGCGGTGACCCTGAGTATCCCAGTAAAACACGGTCAACATCACTGTCAGCAAATCATGCAGCATAAATTTAAGTTTCGCATGAGTATCTAATACTCATTAACTCACGTTTTTCAGCGCTCGCACCTCTCCTATCCTGCAAATATGTTATGGTGCGGGTCTGCATTTAAGACTCAGTTATTCAAATGAACAAAATAGTAGCCATTGCCCATCGCGAGGCGGCACTCAGTGTGGGGCTCGCTTTGCTGTACATGTTGAGCTGGTGGGGTTGCGCTTATTGGGTGCCCGCGGAGCTCACTTGGGGCGGTTGGCCCTTATGGTTTTTGTTAAGCTGCCTGTTTAATCCGTTGCTGTTTATTGGCCTGTGCGCTTTGATGATCAAACGCTACTTTAAAAACGTAGCGCTCGATACCAATGAGCTGACATACGAAAAATGCGATGCGATTAACACCACTGCTGTTACAGAGGCCAACAGGGTTTTAGCATCCAACACTACACTGACGCCCAGTGCCTCGCCTTCTTCTTTAAGCCAGTAAGACGCCATGAACTTTGCCTTGTTAACCCCTCTCTTTTGCTACTTGCTGGCCATGCTCGGCTTAGGTTTTTACTTAAGTCGACGGCCAATTGAAGGCAGTTTTATTGAAGATTACTTCTTAGGAAATCGATCCATGGGCGGCTTTGTGCTGGCCATGACCATGGTAGCCACTTATGCCTCGGCCTCGTCTTTTATTGGCGGACCCGGTGCGGCCTACAGTCTAGGGCTGGGGTGGGTATTGCTGGCCATGATCCAAGTGCCCGCCGTGTGGCTCACGCTTGGCGTGCTAGGTAAAAAGTTTGCTTACATTGCACGGCGCGTCAATGCGCTCACCATCAACGACATGCTCTATGCACGCTATCGCAATCCGCTGGTGGTAGTCTTGGCAGCGTTGGGCTTATTGGCCGCCTTTATCGCCACCATGGTGGTGCAATTTATTGGCGGCGCTCGGCTTTTAGAAACTGTCACCGGCCTGTCTTATCAAGCCGGTTTGCTGATTTTTGCCAGCACAGTGCTCATGTACACTTTAATCGGCGGCTTTCGCGCGGTAGTAGTAACGGATGCAGTACAAGGCATCTTAATGCTGATTGGTACCTTAGTGTTGTTGGTGGGTGTCTTGTATGCCGGCGGCGGTGCCAGCGCCATGTTTAGCGCGCTGGCCGAGATAGACCCTGCACTGGTCACGCCCCAAGGGCCAGATGGCATGTTAGGCAACAGTTTTATTTTGTCGTTTTGGGTGTTGGTGTGTTTTGGCGTGATCGGCTTACCCCATTCGGCAGTACGCTGTTTGGCCTATAAAGACAGCAAAGCCATGCACAGGGGCATTATTATTGGCACGCTCGTGGGCGCTGTTTTAATGTTCGGCATGCACTTTGCTGGTGCTTTAGGTCGGGTGCTGGTACCCGAGCTGACCGTGCCCGACAAGGTGATGCCGACCTTAATGCTCACCGTCTTACCGCCGGTCGTGGCCGGCTTGTTTTTAGCCGGTCCCATGGCGGCCATTATGTCGACGATTGACTCTCAGCTGATCCAAGCGTCGGCCACCTTAGTCAAAGACTTGTACCTTAATTACTTCAGCCGCAAGCCCCCGTCCATCACCTTTATTAAACGCGCCAGCCAAGGTGTGACTTTGCTTGTGGGGTTAATCGTCTTGTGGGCAGCACTCAGCCCACCGGATATGATCATCTGGCTAAATCTCTTGGCCTTTGGCGCGCTGCAAGCCATCTTCTTTTGGCCGCTGATATTAGGGCTGTATTGGTGGCGCGGCACCGCCACCGGCGCACTGGCGTCTATGGTGGTTGGTGCTCTCAGTTACGGCCTGCTCACCACGTTTAGCATTAAATGGTTTGACCTGCATGCCATAGTGCCCAGCCTCACCTTATCAGGATTAGCCTATGTAATTGGCTCTTTACTGAGCCCTCCCCCTTGTGCCGAAGTGCGTGCCTTATTTCGCGGGGAAGAACTGGAGCCAGTAGCCGCGCGGGCCAACAACGGCATGCAGTAACAACAGGCCGCCAGCAAAACCGCGATCCGTCATACGTTTGGTGTAGTCGAAGGCTTTCACCTTAACAGCTCGCTGCTGCAGAGGTCTTACACATTAACTTAGCGTGTAAGCGTACGGCTTATCGCGGTTTTATGTTAGAATTCGCACTTTACCGTTTGATGAAGCCACGCCATGCCTTGGATACAAATTCGCATTAATGCCACCGAAAAAACCGCCGACAAGGTCAGTAATATGCTGCTCGGGCGCGGTGCTCAGGCGGTGACCTATATGGACGCCGAAGATAAACCCGTGTACGAGCCGCTGCCCGGCGAAACCCTATTATGGGACGACACCATAGTAGTGGGCATGTTTGATGCCGCCACGGATCCGGATCCGATCATTACTTTCTTAAAAAAATTCTATCGCAAAGACCTCACTTACAAAGTTGAGCAGCTAGAAGATAAAGACTGGGTGCGTGAGTGGATGGACAGTTTTCATCCCATGCGCTTTGGCGATCGTTTATGGATCTGCCCAAGCTGGCGCGATGTGCCTGATCCAACGGCGGTGAACGTGATGCTGGATCCGGGCTTGGCCTTTGGTACCGGCACCCATCCTACGACGGCACTTTGCTTAGAGTGGTTAGACGGCCAAGATCTCACCGATAAAACCGTGATCGATTTCGGTTGTGGCTCTGGCATTTTAGCGCTGGCCGCCTTGAAGCTGGGTGCCAAGCAAGTAATAGGTATCGATATCGACCCGCAAGCGCTACAAGCCAGCCAAGATAACGCCGAGCGTAATGGCGTGGCGGACCGCTTAAAAGTATATCTGCCAAAAGATCAGCCCGAGAATATGAAAGCCGACATAGTCGTGGCCAATATTTTAGCCGGCCCCTTAAAAGAGCTGTCGCCCTTGATAAGCAGCTTAGTAAAGCCAGACGGTCAATTGGCGCTGTCAGGTATTCTCGACCTGCAAGCCGAAGGCTTAAATGAGCTTTATGAGCAATGGTTTACTATGGATGCACCTGAGCTTCGCGAAGAATGGGCGCGCCTCAGCGGCCAAAAGCGCTAAGCACGTCCTGGATAAACAAGTCACTTCACTAAACACAAAGAGATGGGTTTCTTGATAGCCCATGTCTTTGCTAAGCATGACCCAGCTTTGGTAAAGCAGCCTCACAAAAGTGACTCGTTCGAAGCCTAAAGTAGCTAAATTAGCGACCGGTAAAATAGCATAAAAAATACACCAGTCATCTTGACTTATTAAAATTTACCAATCGCTCAATTAATGACCTTTTCAGACTCATTAAAAATGCGTAAGATACGCGACCCTGAGCAAAGATAGCTGTTATCTCATGCAGATTGGTCCTTACAAACTGTCTAGCCCCTTATTGGTGGCTCCCATGGCTGGCGTAACCGACAGACCATTTCGTACCCTATGCTTGCGCATGGGTGCGGGTATGGCGGTGTCAGAAATGATGTCCTCCAATCCTAGGGTCTGGCAGACCGAGAAGTCTTTGCGGCGTATGGACCATGCAGGAGAAACCGGTATTCGTTCCGTCCAGATTGCCGGGGCCGATCCTGAGTTAATGGCTGAGGCCGCTCGGTTCAATGTCGACCAGGGCGCCCAGATCATCGACATCAACATGGGTTGCCCAGCAAAGAAAGTGAATAAAAAAATGGCAGGGTCCGCCCTGTTGCAATATCCACAGCTGGTGCAAGAAATTGTTACCGCCGTGGTTAACGCAGTCTCAGTGCCCGTTACCCTGAAAATTCGTACAGGTTGGGAGCCTGAACACCGTAATGGCGTGGACATTGCTCGTATCGCCGAAGATTGCGGTATTCAGGCCCTAGCCGTGCATGGCCGCACTCGTGCCTGCATGTATAAGGGTGACGCGGAATACGATACCATTAGAGCAATAAAACAAGCCGTCTCTATTCCCATTATTGCTAATGGGGACATCGACAGCCCAGAAAAGGCGCGTTTTGTCTTGGATGACACGGGCGCCGACGCCATCATGATTGGCCGGGCTGCACAGGGACGGCCTTGGATTTTTAGAGAAATCCGCCACTATCTGGAACAGGGTACCCTACCCTTGCCGCTGCATAAGGACCTGGAGCGGGCCATGATACGGGAGCACGTTGAAGCACTGCATGCGTTTTACGGTGAAGTGTTAGGCGTACGTATTGCCCGTAAGCATGTGGGTTGGTATCTGAAAGATAGTGATGCGGGCCGTGACTTTCGCAGTGATTTTAATGCCTTTGATGAAGCCGAGCAGCAGCTCGACTCCTTAGCGCATTATTTCGCGAATATAGCTTAACGAACAAAAGAAGAGCCGACTAATATGTTCGAACAAACTACGACTTCTGATGCACTGGTTACTACCATTAAATCTGCCACTTCTGAGCAGCCTACCCAGCGTCCCTTGCGCAATTCGGTAGACCAAGCACTGCGTAATTATCTGTCCCAGTTGAATGGTCAGGAAGTAACTGAGTTGTATGAGTTGGTCCTCGCCGAAGTCGAAGCCCCAATGCTGGACGTGATCATGCAATACACTCGCGGTAACCAAACCCGCGCCGCCAACATGATGGGCATCAACCGCGGCACTTTGCGCAAGAAGCTCAAAAAATACGGCATGAACTAAGAAATTTTAGTTAACGTATTGAATGTAAAAGCGTTATCTCGCAAGAGATAGCGCTTTTTTTGTTGATGTAGCGCATCGTTAGCAAGATACAATGATTATCCCACCCCTCTGAATATCTTATCTGTAGTGGCCTAGTGCCTGAAAAATGTAAGGACTAAGGTATCGCAGTGTTAGTTGATGTAGCCAAGGACTTAGCTAAGGGTTTTGTCCTTAGCAAGGTTAAGGCCCTTACTGAGACAAGATGATTTGGGTAAAACAGACCTAATACTCCCTTAGGTAGAACACAATAAACGGGAGCGGTGCAACCAGGGTCAGGCCGTCCAGTAGAATCAGTTCGCTATTGGAATCAAAAGCGCATTGAGGTCATATTAGCTCTATTCATAATATGGCTCATGTTCAATCACTCACTTTGCCAGTAAAGCCCCTGAGCGCCATTCTGATTACATTCCCAACAGCCCCATGATGTTTACATTAAACATAAAAAAGCCGCTACAGCAGCGGCTTTATTCTCATAATTTAAATGCTTAATACGGCATTCTGACTGAATGATGATTATGCAGTGTAATTAGAACTTCATGGATTCACCATCTTCGGGCACCAGCACTCGGTCTTGGATTTTCTGCTCATTCACGAATTCACGTAGTTCTTTGCGGCTGAGTGACATGTGATTAACTGCATCCATATGCACAGCC
>JAHLFI010000157.1 GCA_018883865.1 Candidatus Oceanisphaera merdipullorum | reverse complement strand
AAGGTGGTGTTTATTGCCACCCTTGCCATTACCGTATTATGGGGCCAGTTCGATAACATTTTACGCTTAAGCAACGAGAGCCTGCCCAAGGCCATGGTAGAGGCCACTGACTTGGTGGTGAATATGGGGCTGGTGCTGTGCTTGGCCCTACTGCCGATCGTGGCCATAGACGTGCCGTTTCAAATTTGGAACCACACCCGCCAGCTGAAGATGACACTGCAAGAAGTGAAAGACGAATATAAAAACAGTGAAGGTAAGCCGGAAGTAAAAGGGCGTATTCGGCGCATGCAACAAGAAATGGCTAATCGACGCATGATGGGGGATGTGCCGGAAGCGGACGTGGTGGTCGTCAACCCTGACCATTTCTCGGTGGCGCTGCGTTACGATAAGTTTACGCCCGGTGCCTCGCCTAAAGTCGTGGCCAAGGGCATGGATGAGGTAGCGCTAAAAATTCGCGAGATTGCGCGAGAGTACGAGATACCCGTGATCTCTTCGCCGCCTCTGACGCGTGCCATTTATTTTTCTACCAAAGTGGGTAGCGAGATCCCTGAAGGCTTGTTTGTGGCGGTCGCCCAAGTCCTGGCGTATGTCTTCCAGCTGAATAGTTGGCGCAAAGGCCAAGGCCGCAAACCCACGGCGTTAAAAGACGATCTGCCCATCCCCGATGAGCTAAAAGTGGATAGACAGCGTTAGGAATAGCGTTAAGCGGTACGCGGCAAAAAAGTTAAAAGCGAGTTGAGCTAAGCGCTGTACGCTGCTTTTTTGCCGCCATAGGATGGCAATCAGGTTCTTATCTTAAATCTAACCCGCTAGGCTGACTGGGCTAAGTCCTCTTTACCTCAGTGATAGCCAGCCACAGGGTACGGCGTTTTTAGTTGGCTTGTTGCTCAGCACCGCTCTTTCCCCTCACTCCTTACTTCTCACCGCGCTTCACTCCCCTAACCTCTTGGCTCGTTTCTTGCATTAATTCACCCCATCTCACTTTGATGGCAATTTAGGCGAAATGGCATTTAAGGAAAAATTTCAACAGTTGGGGCCTTGGTCTTCTTGGCTTACCAAGGGCATAGGCACGCCGCTATTGGTGTTGGCTGCATTAGCAATGGTGGTGTTACCCATTCCGACGCTGCTGCTCGATCTGTTGTTTTCTTTCAATATTTCGTTAGCCTTGGTCATCTTATTGGTGGCGGTTTATAGCAAACGGCCGCTGGACTTCGCCGCCTTCCCAACCGTGTTGTTAGTGGCGACCTTGCTGCGGCTCGCGCTCAACGTGGCCTCTACCCGAGTGGTGCTGCTAGAAGGGCACTTGGGTGAGGGGGCGGCCGGTAACGTTATCGAAGCCTTTGGTAATGTGGTGATCGGCGGCAACTATGCAGTTGGTTTGATCGTGTTCATAATTTTAATGATCATCAACTTTGCGGTAGTGACTAAAGGTGCAGGCCGTATTGCTGAAGTAAGCGCGCGCTTTACCTTGGATGCCATGCCAGGTAAGCAGATGGCGATAGATGCGGACTTAAACGCCGGCTTAATTAACCAAGATGAAGCCAGAAGTCGCCGCGCCGAAGTAACGCAAGAAGCAGACTTTTACGGCTCCATGGACGGTGCTTCTAAATTCGTAAAAGGTGATGCCATCGCCGGTATCATGATCTTGTTTATCAATATCATTGGCGGCTTTATTATCGGCATGGCCCAGCATGGGTTGTCGTTTAATGAGGCGGCAAAGATTTATACCCTGCTCACTATCGGTGATGGCTTGGTCGCGCAAATCCCCTCTTTAATGCTCTCTATTGCCGCCGCCATTATTGTTACTCGCCAAAACAACAGCGAAGACATGGGTGAAGCCATGTTGGGCCAGCTGTTTGATAAACCTAAAGCGCTGTCGATTGCCGCGGGTATCTTGATTGTGATGGGCTTAGTGCCTGGCATGCCGCATTTTGCCTTTCTGTTGCTAGGGGGCTTATCGGCTTTTGCCGCTTGGTGGACGATTAAGCGCAATACCCGAGTGGCCCAAGAGTTGGTTGAGCAAGAGCTGGCGCCGCCTGCCCCTAGCACAGAGGTGAAAGAGCTGGGTTGGGACGATGTGGCGCAAGTGGACACCATAGGGCTAGAAGTGGGCTACCGCCTAATCAGTTTGGTGGACCAAGCTCAGGGTGGTGAATTGCTGAGTCGCATCAAAGGCGTGCGCAAGAAGCTCTCTCAAGAGTTAGGCTTTTTAATTCCCGCCGTACATATTCGCGACAATTTAGAGCTGGGCCCCAACCAATACCAAATTACCATGATGGGCGTGAGCTCAGGCTCGGCGGAAATTTATCCTGAGCGTGAATTAGCCATCAATCCCGGTCAAGTGTTTGGCCCCGTTCAAGGTATAGACACCCGAGATCCCGCCTTTGACTTAGAAGCGACTTGGATTGCCAAAGACCAAATTGAACAGGCACAAAGCCTAGGTTACACGGTTGTGGATGCCGCGACCGTAGTGGCCACTCACTTAAGCCAGCTACTGACCAACCATGCAGCCGTGTTGTTAGGCCATGAAGAAGTACAAAACCTCATCGATCAAGTGGGTCGTAATCAACCTAAACTGGTAGAGGGTCTAGTGCCCAATATTATGAGCTTAGGCTTAGTGACTAAAGTGCTCCAAAGTTTGCTCCATGAAGGGGTGACCATTCGTGATATGCGCACCATTTTACAGACGCTCACCGAGTATTCGACCAAGAGTCAGGATCCGGAAGTGTTAACGGCGGCGTGCCGAATTGCGCTGCGTCGTTTTATGGTGCAAGAGATAGCAGGTACCGAGCGCGAGCTGCCCGTTATCACCTTGGTACCGGAGTTGGAACAAATCTTGCAGAGCTCCTTACAAGCAGGTGGTGCTCAGGGCAGCGGCATAGAGCCAGGCTTGGCTGAGCGCATGCAGCAATCTTTGGCCCAAGCGGCGGCAAATCAAGAAATGGAAGGGCAGCCGGCAATATTACTAACCTCAGGCATGTTGCGCACCACCTTGGCGCGCTTTGTTAAACATACGATTCCCAGCTTGCGAGTTTTGTCTTATCAGGAAGTGCCTGATGACCGTCAAATCCGCATTGTGGCGTCAGTTGGTGGCCAGCAACATTAGGTTGCCAGTGAGAGCAGGGTGGATAGTTAGATGAAGATAAAACGTTTTTTTGCGAAAGATATGCGCTCTGCATTGGCCGAAGTGAAAGAAGTCTTGGGCAATGACGCTGTGATCATGTCCAATAAAAAAGTCTCGGGTGGCATTGAAATTGTGGCTGCCGTGGACGATGACGACACCCCAGTCGCACAGCTGCAACGGCCATTGCACGACGATAATGTCAAAATATCGTCGCATGCGCGTCAATTTGTGCCCCCTTTGAATGATCAACAGCAGGCGGAAACCTTACAGTCCTTGCTGATGCGTGGCCGCCAAGCGCCGTCACCCCAAACCATAGCCGAACAGGTCGATTGGAATGATCCGCGTTTAGCACCCGAGTCGCCGCTCACCGCAGGTTTGCGCGCCGGACGGGAATCTGGCCGTTATGCGGGGCGTGATGCCTTGTTAGATAATCAGGCCAGCGAGCGGCGTACCCAAGACCACCAAGCCGCCGGTTATGGGCGTCGTGGCCAAGGGGAAGGCCGAAACGAGGGACGTCGCGAACCGACGTTAAGTCCATTGGCAGCCTCAATCCAGCCACCATTGCATGACAGCCGCGAATATAAGCGTAAAGACACGGCGAAAGACAAAGAGCTGCATGCCATGCGCAAAGAAATTGCCAGCATTCGCCGCTTATTGGAGCATCAAGTCTCGGGCTTAATGTGGCAAGAGGTGGAGCGGCGCGAGCCGGTACGCGCCATGGTCATTAAACAGCTTAATGAGCTGGGTTTTAGCGATGGTTTTGCGGATCAACTGGCGATGCGCATTAATGATCAAGCCCCGCCTCATGAAGCTTGGAGCCAAATTGAAACGGCGCTTAATCAGCAATTGCTGACCGGCGAAGATGAAATTTTACGCCAAGGTGGCGCTGTGGCGCTGCTAGGGCCAACCGGCGTGGGTAAAACCACCACTATCGCCAAGTTGGCCGCGCGCTTTGCCGCCCGTTATGGCGCCGACCAAATAGCGCTGATCACCACGGATCATTATCGTATTGGCGCCCACGAGCAGCTACAAACCTATGGCCGTATCATGGGCGTGGTGGTAAAGCAGGCGCGCACCTATGAAGAGTTAGCGCAAACCCTGTACCAGTTACGCCACCGTCGCTTGGTGTTGATTGACACCGCCGGCATGGGCCAGCGCGATTTACGCTTAAACCAGCAACTGGACACCTTAGTGGGTGATAAGCAGATTAAAATTCGTAACTACTTAGTGCTGCCGGCTACGGCTCAGCGCCGAGTGTTACAAGAAGCTGTGGATCATTTTCGCCGTATTCCGCTCGCCGGCTGTATTCTCACCAAGTTAGATGAGAGTTTGTCGTTGGGGGATGTGTTGGATATTAGCATTCAAAATAGCTTGCCGATCAGTTACATCACAGACGGGCAACGGGTGCCGGAAGACTTGCGTTTAGCCAACGGCCAAGAGTTGGTGAAGCAGGCATTGGGCAACTTAGAACAGCGTCGAGAAGAACCCTATTATTGGGAATCTTCAGAGTCCGATGAAGAGGATGGGCGTTTTTATGAATAATTGGTTTTCAGACCAAGCGAGTGGGCTGCGACTTATGCAAAAAACCAGCAGGGTACAAGTTATTTCGGTCACTGGCGGTAAAGGCGGCGTAGGCAAAACCAATATCACCCTCAACATGGCCTCGGCCATGGCGGCTCAGGGTAAAAAGGTCATGGTGTTGGATGCAGACTTAGGACTGGCGAATGTCGATGTTCTGCTTGGCATTCGGGTAACCCGCAATTTGTCGCATGTATTGCGCGGCGAATGCAGTCTCGATGAAGTGTTAGTGGAAGGTCCGCAAGGCATGATGATCATTCCCGCCACCTCAGGCAATCAATCGATGACTGAGCTCTCGCCACTCGAGCATGTCAGCTTAATTCGTGCCTTTAGTGAGATGAAAACCCCGATAGATATTTTGTTAGTGGATACCGCAGCCGGTATTTCTGACATGGTATTGAGCTTCTCGCGCGCCGCCCAAGAAGTGCTGGTCATAGTGTGTGACGAGCCGACCTCCATTACCGATGCGTATGCCTTGATCAAGATTTTATCTCGGGATTATGGGGTATTTAGATTCAAGATCGTGGCCAATATGGTGCGCAGTCAGCGTGAAGGCCAAGAGCTGTTTGCCAAGTTAACACGCGTTACCGACAGATTCTTGGATGCGGCACTTGAGCTCGTGGCCTGTGTACCCTTCGACGGCAACTTGCGGTTGAGCGTGCGTCGCCAAACTCTAGTGGTGAATCAATATCCACATTCGCCGTCGGCCATGGCGATTAAGCAACTGGCTAATAAGGCCTTAAGTTGGCCGGCGCCGGAGCGAGCAGGGGGGCATTTGCAATTTTTTATCGAAAATCTATTAAATCCGCCGGTGGCAGAGAAAAATGTCTGGAGCGAATAAAGCACTGGTGTACGCCAGACAACAAGGCAATCAGCTGGTGGAGCGCCATGCGGGTTTAGTGCGACGCATCGCCCACCATTTGTTGGCGCGTTTGCCGGATAGCGTGCTGCTGGACGACTTGATCCAATCGGGCATGGTGGGTTTATTAGAAGCAAGCCGTAATTTTGACGCCAGCAAAGGTGCAAGTTTTGAAACCTTTGCCGGCATTCGCATTCGTGGTGCCATGCTAGATGAAATTCGCCGCGGTGATTGGGTGCCGCGCTCCGTGCATAAACACAGCCGCGAAGTAGCGGCGGCCATCAATGCTGTGCAGCGCCGTGAGGGGCGCAACGCCAGCGACCGCGAAGTGGCGGACGAGCTGGGCGTGAGCATGGAGGAGTACAATGCCATGCTGCTCGATACCAGCAATGGCAAAATATTAGAAATGGATGAATTTGAAACCGGCATAGATGGCAAAGTAGAGCTGAGTAATCATGGCGCTAACCCGTTTGATGACATGGCGAAACAGCGTTTTCAACGTAGTTTGTCGGCACAGATTAAGACGCTGCCTGAGCGAGAAGCTTATGTGTTGTCTTTGTATTATGATGAAGAGCTTAATTTAAAAGACATTGGTCAAATACTTGACGTTAGCGAGTCACGTGTCAGCCAAATTCACAGTCAAGCCATGCACCGTTTACGCGCCAAATTACAGGTTTGGCAAGACTAAGCAGCGTTTTTCGCCACCCAATTATTTTTGGTTTGGCACAAGGCGCTGTTTTTTATTGTTGTTTGTTTATTAAATGACCGATATTAGGTTTTGTAAGCACATTAATGGGCTAATCACTCAATATACGATTTAAGTTAAGGTTTAATGGGTCGATATAGTTAAAATACTGGCCATGTTCAGCGCCTAAGTCCGCTGAAGAAGGAGAAATTGCTTGGATAAAAATATGAAGATCCTGATCGTGGATGATTTTTCTACGATGCGCAGGATTATTAAAAACCTATTACGTGATCTTGGGTTTAATAATACGTTTGAAGCTGATGATGGCCTAACGGCATTACCCATGCTTAAAAATAGCGATTTTGACTTTGTCGTCACCGACTGGAATATGCCGGGGATGCAAGGTATAGATTTGTTGAAAGCAATTCGCGCCGACGAAAAGCTTAAACATATGCCGGTATTAATGGTGACGGCAGAAGCCAAACGCGAGCAAATTATTGCCGCCGCTCAAGCTGGCGTAAATGGTTATGTGGTTAAGCCGTTTACTGCAGGCACTCTGAAAGAAAAACTCGAGAAAGTGTTCGAACGCATTGGATAAAGGCACCAAGATGGCAGTTACTAACAGCACTATCAGCCTAGAACAAGCGCGCATTTTGGTCGCTATGCTAGAGCGCGGTGATCAAGACGGCGCCGATCGTTATCTTACCAGCGTGTGTATGCCACAAGCGAAAGACTTGGTCGAGCAAGTTGGGCAGCTGACCCGTCAATTGCACGACTCGTTACAGGAATTTCGTAATGATCCTCGCTTACCCGAGATCGCCGAAAACGAAATACCCGATGCGCGTGAGCGCTTGAGTTACGTTATCGATATGACGGATAAAGCAGCCAACCGCACCATGGATGCGGTGGAAGCTAGCCTACCGATAGCCGAACGCTTAACTGATAACATCGGCCGCATCATGCCGGGCTGGCGCGAATTGATGGGGCGTCAATTAGAGCTGAATAAATTTAAAGATTTATGTTTCGAACTCGATGATTTCTTAATGAGCTCAGAGCAAGACGCAGATCAATTAAAAAACCTGCTCACCGAAATATTGATGGCTCAGGATTATCAAGACTTAACCGGTCAGATGATCCGCCGTGTGATTAATTTGGTGCAAGAAGTAGAAGCCAAGTTAGTGGCAATTTTAACGGTATTTGGTCGCTTGCCCGGTATAGAAGATGTTAAGCCTGCGCCTAAAATGGCGTTGGTTGCAGACATTACTGCCGAAGGTCCAATTATGAATAAAGAACATCGTAACGATGTGGTCTCGGATCAAGACGGCGTAGACGATTTGCTGTCTAGTTTGGGATTCTAAGGAGAAAACATGGGCTTTGAGGTAGACGAAGATATTCTTCAGGACTTTTTGATCGAAGCATCAGAAATCCTAGAGCAACTATCTGAGCAGTTGGTGACACTAGAACGCCAACCGGATGATAAAGACTTGCTGAATGCGATTTTTCGCGGCTTTCACACCATCAAAGGTGGCGCCGGATTTTTGTCACTGACGGCCCTAGTAGATACCTGCCACAAAGCCGAGAACGTGTTCGACATTTTGCGCAACGGTCAACGCCAGGTGACGTCTGAACTGATGGACGTCATTTTACGCGCCTTGGATGCGGTCAACTTAATGTTTAGCGAGCTGCAAAGTCGCGAAGAGCTGACGCCTGCCGAGCCGCAATTGCTTGACGAGTTGGAGCGCTATTGCCGACCTGAGAGTGCCGCTCCGGTTGTCGCAGCCCCGGCCCCCATAGCTGAATCGCCGCAGGCTGCAGACGGCATTGCCGGTTTGGCTCTGGCTGAATATCAGCAGATGTTAAATGAGCTCGATGCCGAGGGCAGCGCCAATACGGCTGCTAAAGCCGAGCCCGCCGCTGTGCCCGTCATTAATTTTGATGCGAATGACTCAAATGACATTAGTGATGATGAATTTGAAGCCTTGCTTGATCAGTTGCACGGTGCCGGTAAACACAGCGGTATTCCCAGCGCTGACGTGGTTCAGCCAGCAAGTAGCGAAGCGGTTGTTAGCCCTGTAGCTGCAAGCTCAGTGCCAGATGGCGAGATAGATGACGACGAGTTTGAAGCGCTGCTCGACCAACTGCATGGCTCAGGAAAAGGCCCTACCTTTGTCGCTGATGAATTGACTGTTGATGCCGCAAATGTTGAGCCCATTGCCGCCATGAGTACGCCCGTGGCCAGTGCAGCCGTTAATACTCCTGTCGCACCTAAAACAGACGCACCCAAAGCACCCGCAGCCCACGCTGCTGCAGCCGATACGACGGTGCGCGTAGATACCAAAATTCTCGATAACATCATGAACATGGTGGGCGAGCTGGTGCTGGTGCGTAATCGCCTGCTGAGCTTAGAAGCCAATCATGATGATGAAAACATATC
>JAHLFI010000156.1 GCA_018883865.1 Candidatus Oceanisphaera merdipullorum | reverse complement strand
TAATGACCGGGCACGATAAGTAAGCCTTTTTTCTTTAGGCGCTCATACAGCTCTTGGCAGTGAATAGGTAAGTCTTCAAACCACAGCCATAAGAAGAGCGCGCCTTCGGGTTTATGAATATGAAACTGCGGCAAGGTAATGGCGGCTTGTAGCCATTTGACTGCCTGTTGAGCTTTGTTTTGGTAGAATGGCTTAATGACGTCGTTGCTTAACTTGAGCACGTCGCCGTTTTCCATCATCGGCAAAGTCATGGCCGGGCCTACGCTGCCGGGTGCCAAGTTGATAATGCCACTGATATTGGTCATGGCCTTAATTAACTCAGGCTTACCCACTACTATGCCGCAACGCACGCCGGGCAGGCCGAGCTTAGACAGGCTCATGCACAGAATGGTGTTGTCGTTCCAAAAGGGTTTTACATCGGAAAAAATAATGTTCGGGAACGGCATGCCGTAGGCGTTATCGATTAACAGCGGTATGCCTTTTTCGCGCGCTATGACATCGAGGCGCATAATTTCTTCGTCGGTTAACACGTTGCCGGTGGGGTTAGTGGGGCGCGACACACAAATTAAGCCGATATCGTCGCCGACTTCTAGCTGGTCGAAGTCCACGTGATACTTAAATAGGCCGTCTTCTAATCGCGTAATAGTGGGTTTGCAGGCGACAAAGTGATCTTCGCTGAGTGCTCCATCGCCATAGCCGATATATTCAGGCGCTAATGGAAACAGCACCTTCTTCTTGCGGCCATCGGCAAATTCGCCGGCTAATAAATTAAACAGATAAAAAAAGGCGGTTTGGCTGCCGTTGGTCAGCGCTATATGCTCAGGACCAATGGCCCAACCCAACTCATTAGACAGCAACTTGGCGAGGGCATTGATGTAGGTATTTTTGCCTTGAGGGCCGTCATAGTTGGCCATGGCTTTGATTAAATCGCCGTTTTTTATCAGCTGTTGTGCTTGTTGCTCGAGATAAGCCAGCACCTCAGGAATGGCCGCCGGATTGCCACCGCCTAGCATAATGGTGTCTGGTGTGGTCAGCCCCTGATTGAGGTCATCCATCAATTGGGTGATGCCCGCATGGCGGGTAAACTTTTGGCCAAACGTTGAAAATTCCATGCTAACTTACCCATTAGTAAAATTGAGGTTAACAGTTTACGTTATCTGAGTTCGCATTGCCCGTTAGCCACTAAAGAAAAGCCCCGCACTGGGCGGGGCTTTTACAGATAACGGCAGTAAGGTGGTAGGAATTGGCTGAGCCAAACCGGCTGCCTCCACCATTAAGACCATCAATATAAAGTTCTTACAGCTCTTTACTGCTTACTGCAACAAGGAAATGTCCGCGATTTGCAGGAACAGGTTACGCAGCTGGTTTAGTAGGCTTAAGCGGTTTAAGCGCAAGGCTTCGTCATCCGCCATCACCATCACTTGATCGAAAAAGTTATCTACGCTTTCACGTAGCGTCGCTAATTCGTTCAGTGCGCTGTTGTAATCTGCATTGGCAAACAAGGGCGCGAGGCGCTCGCTTAGCTCAGCTAACTGCGCGGCCAAAGCTTTTTCGGCATCGTCTTGCAACAGGTCTGGATTAATCTGTGCCGGAATTTCACCCTCAAATTTGGCCAAAATATTACCCACCCGCTTGTTAGCGGCGGCCAGTGCGGATGACGCTTCGAGCTTGCGGAACTCGCTCACGGCTTTCATGCGCGCATCAAAGTCGGCGGGGCGAGTGGGGCGACGCGCCAACACGGCTTGGATCACGTCCACACCATAACCTAAGTCTTGATACCAAGCGCGGAAACGAGCCAGCATAAAGTCTAAAATTTCATCACTGGCGTTAGCGTTGCTTAGCTTATCGCCGTAAAGGGCACGAGCCTGCGCGATCAGGATCGGCAAGTCCAAGTTATAACCCTTTTCCACAATAATACGCAGCGCACCTAAGGCGGCGCGACGCAGCGCGAACGGGTCTTTATCGCCTTTGGGTGTTTGGCCAATGCCGAAAATCCCCACCAAGGTGTCTAGCTTATCGGCCAATGCCACGGCTGCAGAGATATCTTGGCTTGGCAGCTCGTCACCGGAGAAGCGTGGCTGATACTGTTCTTTCAGTGCCAATGCTACCGCTTCGTCTTCGCCGTCGTGGCGGGCATAGTGCATGCCCATTACGCCTTGGGTGTCGGTAAATTCAAACACCATGTCGGTAACCAAATCGCACTTCGACAATAAACCGGCGCGCTCGGCTTGCGCTTGATCGGCACCGATAGCCGCGGCAATAAAGCCCGACAGGGCGCTGATGCGCTCAGATTTCTCGCGTACCGATCCCAACTGCTGTTGAAACAAGACGTTATCAAGTTGCTCGAGGCGGGAGGCCAAGGTGGCTTTACGGTCGTTGTTAAAGAAAAACTGTGCATCCGCTAAGCGTGGGCGCACTACTTTTTCGTTACCTGAGATAATTTGGCTCGGATCTTTCGACTCTATATTGGTGACGAAGATAAAGGTCGACATTAAGTTGCCAGCCGCATCGTAGACTGGGAAGTATTTCTGGTCACCCTTCATGGTGTGCACCAGCGCTTCGGCCGGCACTTCGAGGAAGTTATTCTCAAAGTGTGCGGTCAACACCACCGGCCACTCTACTAAGGAAGTGACTTCTTCCAGTAAGTCGGCATCTAAGTCGGCGATACCACCCGCTGCTGCGGCGGCTTTTTCTACGCCGTCTTTGATGATGGCTTTACGACGTTCAAAATCCGCCAATACCTTGCCGGTGTTTTCCAGCGCCTGCAGATAATTATCCGCATGATCCAGTTCAAACTCGGGCACACCCATAAAACGGTGACCGCGAATAGTGCGTGCAGATTCTAAGCCTAAAATACTGGCCGCTAGCAACTGCTCACCCAGTAGTAAAGTTAGGGTATGCACCGGGCGAATAAACTGAATACTCTTGTCGCCCCAGCGCATGGCTTTAGGGATAGGCAAGTGACTCAGCGCTTTTTCAACCATGCTTGGTAGCAATTCGGCGGCGGTTTGACCTTTAACATCGGCTATGTGTACTAGCCACTCGCCTTTGTCGGTTTTTAAACGACCGGCTTGGCTTACGTCTATGCCATTGCCGCGTGCCCAACCTTGAGCTGCCTTAGTGGCGTTGCCGTCGGCATCAAAGGCGGCTTGTACCGCAGGCCCGCGTTTTTCTACTTGTTTATCGGCTTGCGCCAAGGCTAAACCGATCACGTAAACGGCTAAACGACGGGGGGCGGCAAACCAACGCACGTCGTTAAAAGACAAATCCGCCTGGCTCAGTTCTTGTTTGAGGTTGTCGGCAAAGGCGGAGCCTAGGCTGCGTAGCGCCTTAGGAGGCAGCTCTTCGATGCCTAATTCAACCAGAAAATTCTGTTCAGACATGCTGTCCCTTATCCTTCTTTTTTACACATAGGGAAGCCAAGCGCTTCGCGAGAAGCATAGTAAGCTTCGGCAACGGCTTTGGTCAGGGTGCGAATGCGCAAGATATAGCGCTGGCGTTCGGTAACCGAAATCGCCTTGCGTGCATCGAGCAAGTTAAAGGCGTGACCGGCTTTAAGAATGCGCTCGTAAGCCGGCAATGGCAGCGGCGTTTCTAGGTCGAGCAGATACTGACATTCTTTTTCACATTGATCGAAGAAACTGAACAAGAAGTCCACATCCGCGTGCTCGAAGTTATACGTCGATTGCTCTACTTCGTTTTGATGGAAAATATCGCCATACGTGGTTCTGCCCAATGGGCCATCGCACCAGACCAAGTCGTAAACTGAGTCTACGCCTTGAATGTACATGGCCAAGCGCTCTAAGCCATAGGTGATTTCACCCGTGACCGGCTTACACTCTAGGCCGCCCACTTGCTGGAAGTAAGTAAACTGCGTCACTTCCATGCCGTTCAGCCATACTTCCCAACCTAAGCCCCAAGCACCCAGAGTCGGGTTTTCCCAGTTATCTTCCACGAAACGAATGTCGTGAATTAAGGGATCGAGTCCTAGCGCCTTTAGTGAGCCTAAATACAGCTCTTGCAGGTTATCTGGAGACGGTTTTATGATGACTTGAAACTGATAGTAATGTTGCAGTCGGTTGGGGTTTTCACCATAACGACCGTCGGTGGGGCGGCGCGAAGGCTGCACATACGCGGTGGCAATTGGCTCTGGACCTATGGCGCGCAGACAGGTCATAGGGTGAGAGGTGCCGGCACCTACTTCCATATCCAGCGGCTGAACTATGGCGCAGCCTTGCTGAGCCCAATAATCCTGCAGCGTCAGGATCAGGCCCTGAAAGGTATTGATATCGAATTTTTGCATGATGTAGCGCCTTGATGATATAGGTGCGTTCGCAGAATGAAACTAAGGGTTAGAGTATACCTTCTGACCCGAGACGAATATAGGTTGAATTCTAAGGCGGATAAGCTACCGCTTTAAGCTTTATGCTGTGTTTGACCCTTCATACATTGACAGGAGCCATAATGCTGAAGCGCTGTAATTGGGTTAATGACGACCCCAGATATCAGGCTTATCACGATACCGAGTGGGGTGTGCCCGAATATAATAGTCGCGCCTTGTTTGAAAAGCTGTGTCTTGATGGCCAGCAGGCCGGATTAAGCTGGTTTACCGTGCTGTGTAAAATACCTAACTATCGTGCCGCTTTCGCCAATTTTGAACCGGCAATCATTGCCGCTTTTAGTGAGCAAGATGTAGAGCGCTTAATGGCAGACCCCAAGGTGGGCATAATACGTAATCGCTTAAAAATTCGCTCCATTATTACTAACGCTAACGCCTATCTAGAGATGCAAGCAGAGGGCATCAATTTTAGCGATTGGCTATGGCAATTTGTGGGCGTAGCGCCTGTGATTAACCATTGGGCCTGCGCTGAACAGGTGCCTACTCATACTGCTGAGTCACAAGCTATGGCTAAGGCACTAAAAAAACGCGGCTTTTCTTTTGTTGGCGATACCATCTGTTATGCCTTTATGCAGGCCACGGGCATGGTTAATGATCACTTACTTAGCTGCCCTTTACACCCCAGTAACGTCAATAATTGACAACTTAGTTGAAGGAACCTTTGTAGATCACAATCAGCAAGGCTATATTGAGCCACATTGCGCTTGTTACATATGGAACCTAATAATGAAAAAAATCTGTCTAGCAATTGCTGCTACTATCGCTTTGTCTGCTTGTACTACTAACCCGTACACTGGCGAGTCACAATCTTCTAAAGCGGCCATTGGTGGTGGTTTAGGTGCT
>JAHLFI010000155.1 GCA_018883865.1 Candidatus Oceanisphaera merdipullorum | reverse complement strand
TTGTTCTCAACGTGCTGCTAAGTGCCCACACAGTTTGCTTGATAAATTGTTAAAGAGCGTGACCGTATCTCAGGTCGGGATGCGTATTCTACGCATTCCTCAGTATTCGTCAAGTGTTTGTTTCAAACTTATTTTCCGTTGATTCAAACTCTTGTGACCGTGAGCGCCTTGCCCCGTGTCAGTGGAGGCGAGTATAGAGATCTCAGCTTTTCACGCAAGTCGTTTCTTACGATAAATGACACTTTAATGACTGACCGCTCAAACACCCAGCAATCGCACAACTTAATAACAGAGTTATGCACATTAAGACCATAAGAAAGTGGGGTGTAGACGGTGATGGGAGCCTAGTAAGTCACGTTATTTAAAGATAACTGAGTTGTATTTAACTTTATTTAGCAGATATTAGTACCAAGGGGCCTGTAGAAAGTTATTTTAGATCACATTTATCGAGCTTTACGCTAACAGGCATTACTCCCTAGCTCAATTGAGGCTATGCTGTGATCGGCAGCGGTTAACGCCCTGCCATATTCATTCCTACTTATACATTCATCCACTTTGAGATTGGACTGCCGATGAAGTTATCCCATTATCCTGTTTATATTCAGTCTGCCTTTTATGCAGTTGTATTGGCCGTGCTTGGTTATTTTGTTGTGAGCTGGGCTGCACCTGCGCTTTCTACTGCTAGCTTGTTTGCTATTGGCTTGTTGTTAGGAGGCTTTTTAATTCCCTTATTCACTCGTCCGCCGGTACCAGCGGCTATCCCTACTACTACCTTATATGTCGGTAATCTGCCTTATCGTGCCAACGAGGCTTCAGTACGAGCTTTGTTTGAAGAGTTTGGTCAGGTGTTATCCGTACGTTTAATGAAAGATAAGCACACAGGCAAGCGCCGCGGCTTTGGCTTTGTAGAAATGCCCAGTGACGCAGCACTTGCTGCACAACAGGCATTGAATGATTCTGAGTTTCAACAGCGCACCTTAAAAGTGCGGGAAGCAAATGAACGTAAAGACGAAGAAGATGAAACGGAACAATCTGCTTAATCAGCTTACTTAAGGCACAAAGCAGTTAAGCTCGCCAAAACCTTCCTTACTAAAAGCCCTAGCTTGTTGCAGGGCTTTTTTTGTGGTCGCAGTGCAAAACAAGCGGCCTTGTTGATGCTGTAGAGCCAATACTTGCGTAATAGGAAGCTCCAGTAATAGATGGTTAACCCGTCGGGCGATGGCCGCTCCCGAGTCGATCAGCTTCACCTGCGGTAAACATTGGCTAATTTCGGCAGCTAACAATGGGAAGTGAGTGCAGCCCAGCACTAAAGTATCTGGCCCTTCTTCGTTCGACCAAAGCGCCAGTATTTGTTGCAGTCGTTCTAGATCGACGGCTTGTCCTGCTAATTTATCTTCCGCCATCGTCACCAATTCGGTAGTCCCCAACATAGAGACTTGTAAATCGGCGGCGAAGCTTTGCACTAGCTCGGCTGTGTAGTGGCGAGATACGGTACCTGGCGTAGCCAGCAGTCCAATATGAGCAGGCTTACCTACTGTTTGATATTGCCGACTGTATTCTGCGGCTGGTTTGATGGCAGGCACCACGCCCACTATCGGAATCGTTAAGCACTCACGCAATGCAGGCAGCACATGAGTGCTAGCGGTATTGCAGGCAATAACGGCGATATCTACCGAATGTTGGATAACAAAAGAGCGAAACAGCTCGACCACTCGCGCAACTAAACGCGATTCGCTTAGCTCACCATAGGGAAAATAGGCATTATCGAAGAGGTAGAGATATTGATGGCCGGTCAGGGTTTGGCTAAGTTCACGGTATACAGACAATCCGCCCATGCCGGAGTCGAAGATCAGAATGTTGGCCAACTATTTACCCTTCTATATAAGCAGCATTTAGCGAGCCAGAACCGCCGCGCTGCGCAGACTCCTATCATAACGCTAAAGCTAACCATGAAAAAGCCGACACTAGGCCGGCTTGAGATTGCTAGGCAAAGCTTAACCGTATTTAGAAGCGGTAATCGGCACCAACATAAAACTCCATGTTAGGCGCGTCGTAGCCATCGACTACCTGATAGTCTTTGTCGAACAGGTTGTTGATTTTACCGTTCAAGGTTAATTGCTGCGTCAGTGGGTAACGGGCACCTATGTTCCAGATGGTGTAAGAAGGGCTATTTACCTTATCCACCAGCCCATAAGTTTCACGATCCCCCATATACAAAACTTGAGCAAACAAATTCGCTTTTGCTACATCTATATCACCGGTCCAGCTAATTTTACGTTTAGCACGGTTAAGCAGCTGTTTAGCTATTTGAATTTCTTTGGCATTGGTGTAATCAAAGCTAGCTGTGTGATGAACGAGCCCTGTATTTGCTTTAACAACAAACTCTGCGCCTCTAATCAAAGCATCGGTATTATCTGTTGAGTTAACATAGCCACCATTATAAACAATCAGGTTATCGATTTTATTACGATAGAAATTCAGTTGCCAATTAAGTACGTCATAATCACCGGCAAAATCCAGTTCCCAGTTTTGGGATTTTTCAGGCTGTAGGTCAGTGTTGCCGCCCCAGCGACTATACAGATCGGAGAAAGTAGGAGCCCGAAATGCAGTGCCGTAACTCAATGTGACTTTGTGTTGTGCTGGCATAGCCAATGACAAAGCACTTTGCCAAGTACCATGATTCCCATATTGTTCATTGTCATCCACACGACCGGTTAACTCGACGGTCACTGGAGACCAAGTGTGATAAAGAGAAGTAAACACGCCGGTATTGTCTCGGCTAGGAGCTGAAAGGTCGGTCGTTCTTGCTAATAAACGATCTTGTTGCCAATCCATACCTACTAGCCCATAGCCTTGGTCGGCATACGCATATTGCACCAAGCCGTCGAGACGCGTGACAGCAGTAGAAGTATTCGATGCCGTGCCACGTCCCGCAATTTTATTCCAGTCTTCGGACTCATATTCGCCATAACTGGCGTTCAATTGTCCTGCTAATTGCTCGTCCTGATAGCTAAGACCGGTGTCCATTTGATAGGTTTTAGTATTGTTGGTATCTGTTCCAGGAGAACCCCACACAGGCTCATAATAATCATAGTCGGTGGTATTTTCCCAACCGTTAGCATTCGCTTCCCAAGTCCAAGCTTGGTTTAGTTTATGCTCTATACCTAGGGTTAGGTTTTTACTGTCAAATCCATCCCGATCGGGCTGGCTATTGCTAGGAATGACATCATAGCCACGGGTCTCACGATACCCGGTACCCAATTGTAAACGCGTGTCTTGGCTAACCCACTGATTAATAGAAACATCGGCGGCATAGTAGTCATTACTGCCCGTAGTAACGCTTAGCTGAGCATCGTTAACTTCTGAAGTAGTGATGATATTAACTACGCCACCTATGGCTTTAGAGCCATAAATGGCGGCGCGAGGGCCACGAATATACTCGATGCGCTCGACGTTATTCACCGGTAACTGACTGAAGTCAACGTTAGAGTTGACCATTTGCGCCATGGGGCGCCCGTTCATTAACACCAACACTTGGTCAGAGTTGGTACCACGTACAAACAGGCTGCTAATCTGCCCAATGCCACCATTCTGAGTACCAAACTGCATACCGGGCAGGGTTTCGAGCAAATCTACTAATGAGCGCGGTTGGCGACGTTCAATATCGGCTTTGGTGATCACTTCCACGGGTGCCAGTGCACTGGTGAGCGGTTGTTTCACTTTGCTATAAATGGTGATTTCGGTGGCATCGTCAGCTTGAGTGGTAGAATTTTGGGCAAACGCAGCCCATGGCAACAGTGCAACTGCCGCCAGCCATTTCTTAGACATGTTATTACTTCCTAGTACGCGTAGTGATCAGCAACGGGCCATTCCCGTTGGCTCTTTGGCAGGTTTTCGGACTTGGAGGCTCGAGCTATTGCTCACCTAAACGACGGCTTCCCACTCTATTGAGCAGTGCCTGGGTTACCCCATGTCGTATCGTTCCTCGTTACCGCTGCGCGCCAGTTCTGGATTTACACCAGATTCCCGTTTATGCCATTTGGCACCAAAGCGCGGGCATTATAGGGAAAGGAAAGGTGACTGTATATGCATTAAAACTGACCAGGTCGGCGCTATGCTTAATAAGCCAGCATATTAACCTACCCTTAATTAATATTTACATTTCAAATGCTTAAATAAAAAACAAAACTATACGGATTAAAATTTCCGCAACTATTACAGTCAGCGTCTCACTTGTAATGAGCCCCATTATTTTTTATTCACTCAGGCTAAAGCCCATGCAGTTTCAGGTCGATAGTATTAAGGGAGTTCGATAATTAGCCATATAAAAAATTATAGGGTAAACCATCTTGACAGGGAACAATTGCATCCTGTATTACCCTTCTCCCTTCGGGGGTGATGGGACATGTTTATTCATTTTCCATTGCCTGTGGAAGAGAATAAATAAATTTTTGACACCCGCTTCTATCGTATTACCCAATGTAATCACGTTGACCGGCCTAATGCTGTCAACCCTTATCCATATCAAAAGGAATTACTGATTTTGTCACCTCTTTATTTCGCTAAAATGACTACAGCTGGTGTATTACTAGCAACCCTGATCGGCTGTGCCAACCATCTACCCGCAGAAACGGTCAACGCAATGGAAATTGATCGAGAGTCTTTACATCAGCAGCACATTATTCAGGCGCAAAGTGCCAGTCAGCAATTTATTGACCAAGCCTCACCAGTATTTAATGCTGCTACTCATGAATCTTTTCAGGTCACAACCTACTCGGTTAATAAAACACTCGATGTGTACACGCCTTATCAGCCACTGCGTGAACTTTATGAGTTTCCCGTTGGAGTCATAATGACGGCAGGTGGCGTCGTTTTCTCCATCGCCGATGTACTGCCTTTCTTCGGTATGCTGCCCGACGTCATCACCAAGGATCTCTTAGCTAATGGCGTGACCGGTATTAACCCAGTAATGAACATAGAAAGCCCTGCCCGCAGCGAGAAAAAAGTATTGGGTAGCCCTGAGCGTGAAGTCATCGATCAGAAGACAGAACAAAGCGACTCTCCTTTACGCCAACTCGCCATGACCGCGACCCTTGATGGCAAGTCAGCATCTTTGACCACAGATGATAAAGGCCAGCTTACCGTGGATCTGGTGTCTTTGGTTGACAGCTCCTCCAACCCAGACATGCTGACGCTCAGTACGACCGATGCCAATGGCACACAGGTACGCCAAGAGTTTCAGCTGACCCGCCAGTTATCCGTTCGTTTGATGCAAGCGAAGCACTTGATTGATAAATACCAACAGATTAACGGCAAAACGCTAAAGGTGCAGGAAGCAGTAGCAGACTTGGACACCTTGAGCCGCTGGGGCTTTGAAGATCAGGAACGTCGCTTAGAGCAACGCATCCGTGAACAACTCGATCACGAACGCCGTATCGCCTTCGATCTCCAACTAAACCAAGCCCTAGCCGGGTAAATGCTTAGGCCGCAGCCTGCTCGGCGGCCTACCATCAAAAATTGTCGGAGCATAGGAGAGGATCTCGTAGTGTCAGGTAAGACAGGTTTTATAAATAAATCACACCATTTACGTAGCGCTCTCGGTTTAGGGACGCGCATGGCAGCTCCTTAAGAAAAACAACGCTAAGTTTCTGTTAATATTCTTAACCATTCACTGTTTACCCTTCCTTCGCGGGTCCGTGCTAGAATTTGCGCTTCGTTTTTAAGAGAGGCACATCATGAGCACAGTGGTTAACCCGCACACCTATCAAGCCCAGTTAGAGGCTAAAGTTAGCCGACTGCAGCAGG
>JAHLFI010000154.1 GCA_018883865.1 Candidatus Oceanisphaera merdipullorum | reverse complement strand
CGCGAAGACTTCATCAAGCAGCTAGTGGTAGTGCCAGACGGGGCTAGCGTGACCTTGCATGCCGGTAAGCGCAAACTGACCTTGAAGCCGACTGATTTGGCTCATTACCATGGTGAACGCGGCCGTCGTGGCGCCTTGCTGCCGAGAGGCTTACAGCGCGTGGATAGCTTGGAGATTGAGTTAGGCGCGGCTGCAAGCGCCGAGGACACTGCAACTAGCGAAGCATAAACAGCCAAGCTTGAGTGGATACCAAAAAGGCATCCAGATGAAAATCTGGATGCCTTTTTTATTTTTAGGCGTTTGGTATTTTGCAGGCGAAAATCTTTAACATCATCCCAGCTATGCTGGGCGCCGAGCACTCTTTATTAAGGCTTTACTAAAAAGGCGGCTATACCCTATGTTTCCGTCTCAGCCTTCCCTGAGTTTAGCCACTATCGGACCATTGGCTTCGGGGAAGTCGTATTGCTCAAGCTCGCTCACCGCCACCCAGCGGCAGGGTTGGCCTTCGAGGCCGTGGGGTTCGCCACTAAAACCGGTAACTTTGTGAATGGCCAAGGTTACCTGCTTATCGCCGTAGTCGTGCTCGATTTGCATAAAGGGTTCAGAGGCCAGCACGGTAATGCCGACTTCTTCGGCTAGCTCGCGGGCTAAGGCTTGCTCTTCGGTTTCGCCACTCTCTACCTTGCCGCCGGGGAATTCCCATTTATGGGCTTGATGCTGATTGGCATGGCGGCGACAGATAAAAATCTCGCCCTGAGTGTTTTCGATGACGCCTACCGCCACGCGCACGGATTTTTTAGCCGCAGGCGCCATTTTTTTAGCCGTGCTAGCGGCTGACTCAGTACTCATTTTCATTATCTTGCTCAGGTAGCCAAACCGGATCGCCAGCAATGCGCTTTTCTTCATCGGCCCATTCGCCTAAATCAATCAGCTGGCAGCGTTTGCTGCAAAACGGGCGAAAGGGGCTGTGCTCGCTCCAAACAACTGTCTTATTACAAGTAGGGCAAGAAACGGTTAACGGGGTGCTCATTTTATGTTCGCCAATTCGAAGTCAACATTGCCGATATCATGATTATCGACCGGCATAAAACGTATGGTGTAGCGGTATTTATTGCCGCTGACCACAGGGTAAATAGCCTGTTCGGCTGGCACGCGTACCCGAATAATATGGGTGTTGGCCGCATCGTCCTGAAAAAAGCCATTGTGCGCCACTTTAGATTGAAACTGACCCACATCTCGCCATAAGGTCAGCAGCAATTCTAACCCTTGCTGCAAGGGCTGTACTTGCGCCAACCAGCCGTCTATATCGGCTTGCTGCAGCTCTGTGCTTTGGTGCAGCCAATAATGTAGTTGGGGTACATCGAAGGCACACAAACCGCCGGGGATCGAAAAGCGACTGCGCACCGCAGCCAATAATTTGTCCTCGCGCAAGAGTTGCCCAAAGCGCGGCGCTCTCGGCAACTGCTGGCTTAGCTCGCTCAGCTGTTGTTCTAGCTCACTGAGTGCCGCCGCATCTATGCCGGGCACCTCGGCCCAAGCGACCAGCTTTTCTTTTTCGAGATTTAAGTCTTTGGCCAAGTCGGTGCGAAGATCGCAGCGCTCCAACAGCTCGATAATATCGAGTAGCGCCTTAAACAGGGCTATGGTTTGGCCGCTGCTCGTTAGGCCACGACATTGTTTGATTTGCTGTAGTAACTCACTCAGGCGTAAGTAATTTCGGCATTTTTCGTTGAGCGGGTATTCGTAAATCAGTGCTGACATAAGGCTCCGGCCTGCGGTATGAAGGCTGTAATGAAGATCATGTTACCTGCATTAGTCGCTAATAAACAAATCGAGCAAACGATTAAGAAAGCGGCGACCGAGCGGCGTAACTTGCCAATGGGTATCTGCCTCGCTAAGCAGTTCTAAGCGCAAGGCCTCTGCCAGTGGGGCTTGCAGCTGTGCTGAGCTTTGTCCGGTAAGCTGAAAAAATTCAGCTTTCGGGATGGGCTCAAACAAGCGCAGCCGATTCATAAAGTATTCCAGCGACAGATCCTGCGTGGCTATCGGGCTGTAGTGATCCATATAAGGCCGGTTTGGCTCTAAATAACCCTTAGGGTGCTTCACCTTAACGGTGCGCACTAACTTATTTTCTAACGGCAGGGTAATTTTGCCGTGGGCGCCACAGCCGATGCCGAGATAATCACCAAAGCGCCAGTAATTTAAATTGTGCTGGGCTTCAAACCCAGGCTTGGCGTAGGCAGACACTTCATATTGCTGATAACCGTGAGCCAATAGCAACTCATGGCCTTGCTCGTAAATGTCCGCCAATGTGTCGTCTTCGGGCAGCACAGGTGGGCGCGAGGCGAAGGGCGTGTTCGGCTCTATGGTCAACTGATACCAAGACAAATGTGGCGGTGCCAGTGCTATGGCTTGTTCTAAATCCGACAAGGCATCCGGCACGCTTTGATCGGGCAGACCGTGCATAAGGTCAATATTAAAGCTGTTTAAGCCCACAGTGGCCGCCTCTTGGGCGGCGAAGCGCGCCTGCTCAGGATCGTGAATACGGCCCAAGCGCGCCAGTTTTTCTGGCTGAAAACTTTGAATGCCAATCGAGATGCGATTTACACCCGCCGCTTTAAAGCCAGCGAACCGACCGGCTTCCACCGTGCCGGGGTTGGCTTCCAGCGTAATTTCCATATTGGGTTTAAACGGAATTAACGCCTGTACGCCCTCAAGCAACTCTTTAATGGCGTTAGGGCTCATCAGGCTGGGCGTGCCGCCGCCGATAAAAATACTGTGCAGTGAGCGCCCTTGTACGAAGTGCAAGTCTTGACGTAAATCCTCTAACAGCGCGCTTATATAGGCCTGCTCCGGAATCGCCTCTTTCATGGCGTGAGAGTTAAAGTCGCAATAAGGACACTTTTGTACGCACCAAGGAATATGGATATACAGGCTGAGCGGCGGTAAATGCAGCATTAATTAGACTCTTGGAAGGGTAGTTCTGTTAATAGCAGTGCTTGCAGCTGGCGTAGGGCCTTGCCTCTGTGGCTTAAGCTGTTTTTCTCGGCACCGGTTAGCTCGGCGGCGGTTTTGCCTGCCTCAGGCACCCAAAAAATAGGGTCGTAGCCAAAACCTTGGGCGCCTTGCGCCGAGGTGGTGATTTCACCTGTCCAAGAGCCGGTGCAAATTAACGGCGTGGGATCCAACGCATGGCGCAAATACACCAGTACGCACCAAAAGGTGGCCTGGCGCTGGCCGTTTGGTACGCCTTGCAGCTCGCTCAGCAGTCGCTCCAGATTTTGTTGGTCTGTGGCATCTTCACCGGCAAAGCGTGCCGAATACACGCCGGGGCGGCCATTGAGGGCGGCGACGCTAATGCCAGAATCGTCGGCAATGGCAGGTAAGCCGGTAATGGCCGCCGCATGGCGAGCCTTAGTAATGGCGTTTTCGACGAAGGTGGTGCCCACTTCTTCAGCATCACTCACCCCCAGCTCGGTTTGCGGGATCACTGTGTAATTAAAGTCGCTAAGTAGGCTTTGTAGCTCGGCGACTTTCTTGGCATTACCGGACGCTAATATTATTTTCTGGCTCATTCATTGTTCTCGTTTGCCCTATGGACAGCTATACGTTTAACGCGATACGCCGTACGTAAAGGAAGACGCTGTGGCTCTGACGTCGAGTGAAAGACGGCTTTAGGTATTAATCCGTATAAAAGGTATGGCGAAAGGTCAGCACGTCACTTTGGTCGGGTGTGCTTATATTAATGGTGAAGAGGACGTTTTCTTCATTACGAATAGGGTACTGCGCTAGGTAGTAAATAGCGTCACCTTCGCGGATCGTTTGAAACTCCAATTTGCGCACAGTGCCAATCAAAGACTTACCTTCGCCGCTCATGTTCACCTGCAGCGTTTTGCCCTTTGGGTCGAGTACCACTATGTTAAGCAGGCCATTATAGCGGCTGCGCTCTATGTTATTGGCTCGAGCCACTTCTGGGGTTAAAAAGGTGGAGGGTAGGGCGTTGTAATTCACTGTCCAATCGCCAACTTTTTGCTCGTCGGCCTGCAGTTGGGTCGAGAGCAAAAGCCCAGCGCTCAGCAGTAAACTCGTCAGTATGTCTTTAAACATAAGGTGTCCTTTTTATTTAATTAAACGTGTGTATTGAGTTTAGATGTAGCTTTTAATAACTCCGCCAATACGTTAGGTATTTCTTTGGGTGACTCAATCACGAGTCGTTTATGGCGGCTGGTGTCACCGCTGACTAATTGCACTTGAGACTTGGCCACTTTGCACTGCTTAGCTAGCCACTTCAGCAGGTGGGCGTTGGCTTTACCATCGATGGGTGGCGCGGTAATGGCGACCTTAAGTTCGTCGCCATTTAAGCCTGCATATACGCCAAGAAACTGGTCGCGGCTGGATTTGGGTTGCAGATAAATACGCAAATGCAGCACCTCATCCTTAAATTGTACCGCCAGCGTTACAGCCCCAACCAGAGCGCACCAAAGATATCACTCATTAAGAAATTCAGCACCTGCAGCAAAATAAAGAATACCAGCATAGATAGGTCGAGCCCGCCTATTGCCGGAACAATGCGGCGAATGGGCTTTAAAACCGGCTCTGTAAGCTGAAACATCAGATATTCAATAGGGTTATTACCCTGACTGACCCAGCTTAATAAGGCGCGCGTTATCAGTATCCAAAATAACAGCGTGCCGGCTTTTTTCACTACCGTCAGCAGTATGAGTAATAACCAATAGAAGCCTAAGCTGGTCTCGGAGAGCAAGGCATTCAACAGCGTTAACTTAAGTGCCACTATCAAGAAGGCCAAGAGCAAGGCGGCGATATCAATCCCAAAGAAGCCCGGAATAAAACGGCGCAAGGGAGTTAATACCGGATTGGTTATTTTTAGTACAAATTGGCTGACCGGATTATAAAAGTCGGCGCGGACCAGCTGCAGCCAAATGCGCAGCAGCACGACCATCAAATACAGATCGCACAAGGTATTAATCAGATAATAAGCGGTGTTCATTTATGGTCCTTAGAGCTGAGTTTCGAGTTCTCGTGCCCGAGTGAGGGCCGCAGTCATGGCATCGGCAACTAATTGTTCTAGTCCCTGTTCTTGAAAATGGGCAATGGCTTGGGCCGTGGTGCCCCCTTTAGAGGTGACCTGTGCCCTGAGCTCGCCCAAACTGACCTCTGAGTTGGCGACTACCATATTAGCGGCACCGAGGGCGGTTTGCTGAACTAATAACCGCGCCTCGGTCTCATTAAAGCCAAATTGTACGGCTTGCTCGGCCATGGCTTGCATAAATAAGAAGAAATAAGCCGGCGCACTGCCGGCGGCGGCGGTCACCTTATTAATGTCGTCTTCTTTTGCTACCCACAAGGTTTTGCCTACGGCTTGCATCAAGAGCTCTGCGTAGTTTCGGTCGGTTTGCGCCACTTCAGCCCCCGCATACAGGCCTGTCATGCCTAGACCCAATAATGATGGCGTGTTGGGCATGGTGCGAATAATGCGGGCCTGCCCACTGAGTTCGGTTAAACGTGTAACTGACATGCCCGCAGCAATCGAGATCAGCAGCTTGCCTGCCAGTGCAACTTTGGGGATAGCGCTCAGCATGTCCGCCATCATTTGCGGCTTAACCGCCAGCACTATCACCTCGGCCCAAGCGGCCGCTTGATTATTATCTTGGCTGGTGCGAATACCAAAATCACGGGCTAATTGCTCCAGCTTTGCCGGTGAGGGATTGGTCGCCATAATGGCCGCCGCCGGATAACCGGATTGAATGAGGCCGGAAATCAGGCTGCGCGACATATTACCTGCGCCGATAAAGGCCAGTGTTCTGTGTTCTATTACCGAACTTGCATTCATTAACTATTACTCATGCGTTTCGAGAGCCAAAGATAGCCGTGCCCACCCTAACTAGGGTGCTGCCACAGGCGACTGCGATTTCTAAATCATTGCTCATGCCCACGGAAAGCGTATCCATGGTGGGGTATATTTGTGCCATTCTATCAAACAGTTGCTGCAACTCTAGTAATTGTGCTGTTAGTTTTTCTTGATCAGCCGTCGCCTCGGGTATGGCCATTAAACCACGCAGACTTAAGTGCGATAATTCGGCCACGCCAGCAGCGAGCACCGATAGGTCTTCGGGCAAGACGCCGGACTTATTTGGCTCGCGGCTGATATTCACTTGTAAGCAAATATTTAATACTGGCATGGAAGCAGGCCGCTGAGCGCTAAGGCGTTCGGCAATCTTTAACCGATCCACGGTTTGCACCCAATCGAAGTGCTCGGCCACAATTTTGGTTTTATTCGACTGCAGTGGGCCAATTAAGTGCCAATGAATGTCGGGACAAATCGTAGCTAACGCCTGTATTTTCTCAATGGCTTCTTGAACGTAGTTTTCACCAAACTGGCGTTGACCCGCCTCATAGGCGGCTTTAATGTCGGCAATCGGCTTCGTTTTACTGACAGCTAGTAAGTGCACCGTGCCGGCTTCGCGCTCGCATGCCAAAGCCGCGGCGGCAATTCTATCGTGAACCTGCTGCAGCTGTTGTAGGATAGTATTCATATGGATAATAAAACCAAAGGCCAGAGGGACAATAATGGATATTACGGAACTATTGGCGTTTAGTGTAAAGCATAATGCCTCGGATCTGCACCTGTCTGCGGGCGTACCACCACAAATCCGTGTTGACGGTGAGGTGCGCAAGATTAACTTGCCAGTTTTAGAGCACACCGAAGTACACCGTTTGGTGTATGAAATCATGAATGACCGCCAGCGCAAAGAGTTTGAAGACGAGTTAGAAGTAGACTTCTCCTTTGAACTGCCAGGCTTGGCGCGCTTTCGTGTTAATGCCTACCACCAAGCGCGCGGTGCCGCCGCCGTATTTCGGGTGATCCCAAGTCAAGTGCTGAGCTTAGAGCAATTGGGTGGGCCGGAGATTTTTCGTCGCATCGCGGAATATCAGCGTGGCTTAGTGTTAGTGACAGGTCCCACGGGGTCGGGTAAGTCCACGACCTTGGCGGCTATGGTCGATCATATTAATGAAAATTATAATAAGCACATTCTCACCATCGAAGACCCGATTGAATTTGTGCACAGTAATAAGAAATGCCTGATCAATCAGCGAGAAGTGCACAGAGATACTCATTCTTTTAGTAATGCTTTGCGCTCTTCACTACGAGAAGATCCGGATATTATTTTGGTGGGTGAGCTGCGCGATTTGGAAACAATCCGTTTGGCTCTCACCGCCGCCGAAACTGGCCATTTAGTGTTTGCGACCTTACATACCTCCTCTGCAGCTAAAACCATAGATCGTATCGTGGATGTGTTTCCGGGGGCTGAAAAATCCATGGTGCGTTCCATGTTGTCTGGGTCATTGCGGGCCGTGATCTCCCAAACGCTATTGAAAAAGCCCAATGGCGGACGTATAGCCGCCCATGAGATAATGCTGGGCACCCCGGCTATTCGTAACTTGATCCGCGAAGATAAAGTGGCGCAAATGTATTCGGTGATCCAAACCGGCATGGCCCACGGAATGCAAACCATGGATCAATGTTTGAAGCAGCTGGTTAACAGTGGGCTGATATCAGCCGTGGATGCGCGCATTAAAGCCGCCGACCCCCAAAGTTTTCAGTAAGTGGAGCAGTATGCAGTTAACTCCTTTTTTGCAGGCCATGGTGGCGCAACAAGCGTCGGACTTGTATATCTCGGTCGGTGTGCCCGCCACTATCAAGAGTCATGGTAATTTAGTGCCCATTGGTGACACTAAGCTCAGTGCGGCGGATGCCTTGGCATTGGTTGAGTCGTGCATGACACCAGAGTTGCGGAGCCGTTTTCATCAGACTAAAGAGGCTAATTTTGCCATCACTGAGGAGCAGCACGGCCGTTTTCGGGTGAGTGCTTTTTGGCAGCAAGAAAAAGCCGGCATGGTGATCCGACGCATCGAAAGCAAGATCCCCACCTTTGAGGAGCTTTACTTACCCGATAGCCTGCGCGAAGTCGCCCTGGCCAAGCGCGGTTTAGTGCTGTTTGTAGGTGGCACTGGGTCGGGTAAGTCGACCACGCAAGCGGCCATGATAGGCCACCGTAATCGACATGCGGACGATCATATTTTAACCATCGAAGATCCCGTGGAATTTGTGCATCAGCATGAACGCTCTATTATTACTCAGCGCGAAGTGGGCATAGATACAGAATCCTTTGCCGCCGCCCTAAAAAGCTCGTTGCGCCAAGCGCCGAATGTGATCTTAATCGGTGAAATTCGCGATGAAGAGACCATGGGTTATGCCTTGGCTTTCGCCGAAACCGGCCACCTGTGTATGGCCACTTTACATGCCAATAATGCCAACCAAGCGCTGGATCGCATCATGCACCTAGTGCCCGAAAGCAAGCATCGCCAGTTACAGTTTGATTTAGCCTTTAACCTGCGCGCCATAGTGGCTCAACAGTTGATCCCTACCCGTCACGGTGGCAAGCGCCGTGCCGCCTTTGAAGTGTTGTTTAATACGCCTTTGATGGCGGATTTAATCCGTAAGGGTGAGCTGCACCGCTTGAAAGAAGTGATGAGCAAGTCTCGTGAGCAAGGTATGCAGACTTTCGATCAAGCTTTGTTTGATCTTTATAATCAAAATCAAATTGGCTACACGGAAGCCTTGGCCTATGCAGATTCGGCCAACGATCTACGCTTGATGATCAAGCTGCAAGGCGGCAACACTGGGCTGGACGCGGGGTTATTCGATAACGTGACAATAGAGTCGTGAGCCTCAAGTAAGGTCAGGGGTGAAGAGGGAACAGTGAGGGTGAAAAAGGCCTGTGCTTTATTGCTCAGGTTACATGCTTCACGTCATAACATTTTTATAATAATCATTTAGAGGTAGTCATGCTGATCGTCGTTTCCCCTGCTAAAACCTTGGATTTTGATACGCCACCCGTGATCTCCGAGTTCACTCAGCCGCAGTTATTGGCTGAGTCGGCATTGTTGATTGAGCGAGCTCGCCAACTAACACCGACGGACATTGGTCAGTTGATGAAAATTAGCGACAAGCTGGCCGGCTTAAATGCGGCGCGCTTCGTCGACTGGCAGCCAGACTTTACCCCCGACAACGCTAAACAAGCACTATTGGCTTTTAAAGGTGATGTGTATACGGGGCTGGATGCAGAAAGCTTAAGCGCTAAAGACTTTGAGTTTGCACAGCAGCACCTGCGCATGCTCTCCGGTTTATACGGTCTGCTGCGCCCGCTAGATTTAATGCAGGCTTACCGACTGGAGATGGGCACTAAGCTGGATAACGTGCGCGGTAAAGACCTGTATCAATTTTGGGGCGACATTATTACCGACAAGCTCAATGACGCTTTAGCAGAGCAGGGCGATAACGTGCTGATTAATTTAGCCTCTAATGAATATTTTAAAGCGGTGCAGCCTAAGCGTCTAGCGGGGCAAATCATTACGCCTGTCTTTAAAGACTGCAAAAATGGCCAGTACAAGATCATCAGCTTCTACGCCAAGAAGGCGCGGGGCTTAATGGCGCGCTACATCATTCAAAATCAGTTAACACAAGTGAGTCAACTGACGGCGTTTGATACGGACGGTTACTACTTTGTGGAAGCCGAGTCCACGGCCACCGAGCTGATGTTTAAGCGCGAAGAACATTAGCCCGAAGCGCTAGTAAGCTGCGAGCGACAAGCGGTAAGTTAAAGATGAACACTGAGCAAGCGGTAAGTTAAAGATGAACACTGAGCGGATCGTCGCTGAGGCCGTGTCGAAATTCTGCTTGCATAAGCCCTCTTCAATAAAAAGAGCTAAAAAGTGTGAACTTTTTAGCCAGCTGCCGCTCTGATATTACGTGCTTACTGAATTTGAAACTCTCTCTTCATTTTCATTTTTGACCGGTCCTTATAGGCCGGTTTTTTTATGCAAAAATGCCGGTTTTTTATACCTGTTCACCGATAAAGCGTCCTTTAGTGCGTATTTGAGAATTATTTTAAAAATAATTTAAAAAGCTGGAACCTTTAGCAAAGAGTACGCTCTGATATTACGTGCTTACTGATTTTTGAATACTCTCTTCTTCATTTGCATTTTTTGACCGGCTCTTATGAGCCGGTTTTTTTATGCCTATTTTATAGAAAAAGTAGGTGACGTGAGCAGGGCTAAATATAGCCTTTCATGCATCTTGGCTTACCTATCCCTGTGACGACGGCCCTCAAGAAGGCGACGTTGTTCGCTATCTGGCTGCCAGCGCAGCAAATCGCGGCGATCCAGTGTTTGTCTGCGATAACGCAGGCGTCGCTCTGGCCCAGTATAAAATCGTAACATGGAGCTGTCTCCTTGGGCGGCGTTAGTGCCTCGGGAAGTTAAGCATAGTTAACAGGGCTAAATGTATGCATCTAATCTTCGTATATCATCTTTGCCCCTAGCCACATAAAGCAAAACAGGCACCCTAAGGTGCCTGTTTTGGTCAGTAAGTTTGGCTAAATCGCCAACTGGCTATTCGTCATCGTCCTCGTCATCCCAGTCGAGCACGGGTGCGGCTTTCTTCTTGGGCTTAGGGATCACGGCTTCACCGGGTTTTGGGCCGGCCCACTTTGGTTTACCCTTAGCCTTAGTATCACGCAAGCGCACTTTTTCTTTCTTCACCGGCTCTGCGATTTTTTTGCCTTTGGAGTCTTTTCGTTTGCGAGAATTAACCTTGGCTTCTTTATGTTGCGGTCTGAGCTCATCGATAACGCGGCGTTTCAGCTGCTCTTCAATGTACTTTTCAACACGCAGCAGCAGCGGCATATCGTGCGCTTCAATTAAGCTGATGGCGGTGCCTTTTTGCCCTGCACGGCCGGTTCGGCCAATGCGGTGCACGTACACATCTGCGGTGCGTGGCATATCGTAGTTGATCACGTGACTCACTTCCGGTAAGTCGATACCGCGCGAGGCGACGTCGGTCGCCACTAAGATATTGACCCGTCCGATACGAAAACGGGACAGGGCTTCAATGCGCTTATCTTGCTCCATTTCGCCGCGTAGCCAAGCATTGTGTAAGCCTTCTTGCTGTAGGCGGCTGGCCAGCTCCATTAAGCGGTCGCGGGTTTTAACGAAGATGATGCTGCGTGTTACATCCTCTTGGCGCAACAGATGCAACAGAATGGCAAACTTATGCTCGGGGTTATCGGCTAAATGCACCCATTGGTTGATCTTTTTGCGCTCGCTGCGCGGCGGCTCCGCGGTCAGTTGTACCGGATCCTTTAATAGATCCGCAGCAAAGCTCATTAAGCCTCTGCCTTCTAACGTGGCGGAAAACAGCATGGTCTGACGGCGCCAGCGCGCCTCGGCGGCAATGCGGTCTACATCTTTGATAAAGCCCATGTCCAGCATGCGGTCGGCTTCATCCAAGATCAGCATTTCGATATCGCGGCAATCAAAAGACTCGTTATCTATGTATTGCAGCAAACGGCCCGTGGTGGCCACTACAATATCTGTGGTCTTGGTCAGGGCGGGCAGATGCTGACTTTCATGCACGCCACCGGTAATCACTTCCACTCTTAAAGATGTGTGTTTAACGATTCTTTTTGCGTCTTCACCAATCTGTATCGCCAGCTCACGGGTAGGCGTTAAAATTAGGATCCGAGCTGGGCCGGCATTGCGGCGTGGAAAGTCCAGCAGGTGTTGGCAAATCGGCAATAAAAATGCCGCCGTCTTGCCGGTGCCGGTCGGGGCAGATGCCATTATGTCCCGTCCGCTCATGGCTTCGGGGATGACTTGGCTCTGAATAGTGGTCGGTTTTGCATAGCCCATGTCAGCCAGTGCGCGGACCAGGACGGAGTCCAGTTCCAGTTGCTCGAAGGTCATACTGCTCATGATCGGTCTCGTCAGCCTACTAAAAGGCGGTATTATAAGTGAATTGGAACAAAAATACCTGACAGGATCAGCATGAGTAGTCGTGGTTTTACCTTTAAGCAGTTTCACATCAGTCATGACCGCTGTGGGATGAAGGTGGGCACTGATGGCATCTTGCTTGGCGCCTGGGCGCCAGTGGCTGTTGCACGGCGCATGTTAGACATAGGCAGCGGCTCTGGCTTAGTGGCACTTATGCTGGCGCAACGCACTGTGGCTGACGTTGAAATAGTCGGTTTAGAGTTAGATGCGGCGGCGGTACGCCAAGCGATAGAGAACGTGGCAGCCTCGCCTTGGCCCAGTAAGGTATTGATTGAACAGGGCGCAATACAAGACTATCAAGCTGCCAGCTTTGATTTAATTGTCTCGAATCCGCCTTACTTCGAGGCGGGGCAAGCCTTTGACTGCGCCGCTCGAGGCCAAGCTCGTCATACCGCTAGCTTAAGCGTGGCGGAATTGTTTTTTCATGCTAAGCGTTTATTAGTACCAGAAGGGCGCTTGGCGTTAGTTTTGCCACGGCAGGCATTGGCCATGGCCTTGCAGGAGGCCGAGTTAAATGATTTGCACTTAGCAGAGCGGCAAGATGTTTATACTAAAGAAGGTAAAGACGCTCAGCGTTTTTTACTGTTGTTTTCTAGCGTTAAATGCTGCGAAATTACTGAAAAATTAATAATTAATACTGAAAATGGCGGGCTTGGCGACAAATATATGGATTTGGTGCGGCCGTTCTACTTAAAGATGTAAGTTTTGCTTTGCATCTTTATTACGCACCATTATGCTAATAAGTAGCTCGGCGGCTGTCAGGTACTCGCACTTTGTAGCAATACGCTCTTTGGTCGTTCTGGTGGCAAGTCGTATCGTCATACTCGTTTGACTACAAGTGAAGCTCGCATTATGCCAGCTGCTGCAAGAGGTTTTTTTGTGAATAAGTCATTATCCACTTTCGATATCATGGGCTTAGGTTTTATGACCTTTGCCTTTTTTTTGGGTGCCGGAAACATTATTTTTCCGCCACTGGCCGGCTTTTTAGCCGGTGAAAATTTGCCCAGTGCCATGGCTGGTTTTTTGATAACCGCCGTAGGCTTACCGTTGGTTAGTTTAGTGGCGGCGGCCATGGCTGGCGGTGGTTTACCGACTATGGGGCGCTATTTGCCACCCGTGGTGGTGACGATTATGGCTACTGTCATCTTTATTATTATCGGGCCTGCGTTTGCTGCCCCCCGTACCGGCTTAGTCGCCTATGAAATGGGCCTAAAGCCGTTTTTAACGAACCCCACGCAAACCACGCTCACCTTGTATACCATTGGTTTTTTTGGCTTAGTGCTCTTGTTGTCGCTCAATCAAGGTCGTTTGTTGGATGCGGTCGGTAAGATACTGACACCTATATTATTGTTATTGCTGATTGGCTTAGCGATAGCCGTGTTTGTTAATCCGCAAGGCACACAGCCTCCGGTAAATGAAATATATCGCGCTCAGCCGTTCGTGAAAGGGTTTATCGAAGGCTACAACACCATGGACACCTTTGCCGCACTCATGTTTGGCATGTTGATCTTGGACGTGTTGCGCCAAAAAGGCGTGACCGATAAGCGTGCCCAGTCTCGCTACTTGGTGATGGCGGCGCTGATTGCCGCCTCTGGTTTAGGCTTCGTCTATATCTCCTTGTTTATCTTGGGCGGCACCAGCTTAGGCGTGGTACAGACGGCCGATAATGGCGGCGAAATTATCAGTGCTTACGTGTTATCGCTGTTTGGTACACCGGGATTATGGATCTTAGCGGCCATCGTTACTTTGGCTTGCTTGACGACGGCGGTGGGCTTGGTATCGGCCTGTGCGGATTATTTCTTTCGTTTAACCAGCAAGCTGGGCTATCGCCGCTGGGTGGTGATCATGGCGGCGCTGTGCACTTTGGTGGCAAACGAAGGGCTAAATACACTCATTTCCGTATCGGTTCCAATATTAGTGGCCTTTTACCCGGTGGCCATCGCTTTGGTGTTAGCCACTTATTTGCAGCCTTTTATGCGCTCACCCGTGTTGGCTTATCGCCTGATTATGGCCGTGGCATTGGTGTTTGGTTTAGTCGATGGGTTGACCGCGGCTGGAGTCGACATGAGTGCCTTTAAATTCCTGCCTATGTTTGATATTGGTATGGCTTGGGTATTGCCGACCGTGGTGGCGTCTATTATAGGTCTCGCCTTGGCGGCACCTAAACGTAATTCGCCAGCGCACGGTTAAGCACCGCCCGCAAAAAAGGCCTGCAGAGAGTGCTCTGCAGGCCTTTTTTATCGCTGGCATTTATTAAAAATGTTCGTTACATACGTTGGTGACTAATCTAAAGCGCCGAAATTTCTTCTAAAATCTGCGCCACCCAAGTCTCGATGCGCGCATCGGTATCGTCATATTGATTCGCTTCATCCAACGATAAGCCGACGAAGTAATCACCGTCTGCGGTCAGCGCCTTAGAGGCTTCAAACTCGTAGCCAATATTCGGCCAATAACCGACTAGAGTGGCACCACAGGCCACCACTTTTTCGTGCAATAAACCCAGTGCGTCTTGAAACCATTCGCCATAACCCAGCTGATCGCCCATGCCAAACAGTGCGACTATATGGCCGGTTAAGTCTAATTTATCTATGTCGTCCCAACAGGACGCCCAATCTTCTTGTAGTTCGCCAAAATCCCACGTAGAGATACCGAGCAGCAGAATAGGGTAGTCTTGGGCGCGCGAGAGCGGCACATCCTTGATATTATGCAAATCGACTAAGCCTGCGCCGAGTTGCTCGCCAATTTTTTCGGCGGCCATTTCTGTGTAGCAGGTGGTTGAACCGTAAAATAAACCGATGTTCATGGGATACCGTGAGTGCAGTTGCCAATGGCGTTATCATAACAGAAGCAGAAAGCGGTGGAGTCATAATGAGTTATCCATTAATCGAACAATTTGTTGATGCACTCTGGCTAGAGAAAGGTCTGTCGGATAACACGCTGGCGTCCTATCGCAGCGACTTAAGCCATTTTGCGCGCTGGTTAGATAATGAGGGTGACAGTCTGGTTGCGGTTGACGGCTTAACCCTACAGCAGTATTTAGCGCACCGGTTAGATTCAGGTTTTAAGGCCAGTAGCACGGCACGCATGCTCAGCGTGTTACGTCGATTTTTTCAGTATCTGCATCGCGAGCAATTGCGAGTCGATGACCCCAGCATCTTGATTGCCGGCCCTAAGTTGCCAAAACGGCTGCCCAAAGACTTAAGTGAACAACAGGTATTGAACTTGTTGGAGGCGCCCGAAGTGGCGGATCCATTAGAGCTGCGCGATAAAGCCATGTTGGAGTTGCTTTATGCCACGGGTTTACGCGTGACAGAGCTAGTGAGCTTATCAATGGAGAGCATCAGCTTGCGCCAAGGGCTAGTGCGCGTCACCGGCAAGGGCAATAAAGAGCGCCTTGTGCCCATGGGCGAAGAAGCCCTGCATTGGTTGGAGCGTTACTTAAAAGAAGCGCGCGCATTTTTGTTGGGCGAGCAGCCCTCGGATGTAGTATTCCCGTCGCGCCGCGCGCGGCAAATGACTCGCCAAACCTTTTGGCATCGCATCAAAATTTACGCGCTGCGGGCTGGCATTAACAATGACTTGTCGCCACATACGCTGCGCCATGCCTTTGCCACGCATTTATTGAATCACGGTGCCGACTTGCGCGTGGTGCAAATGCTGCTCGGTCATTCGGATCTTTCTACCACGCAAATATATACCCACGTTGCTACCCATAGACTCAATGCCTTGCATCAAGAGCATCATCCGAGGGGATAATTGAAAGCGGTAAGCCGTCAGCTATAAGCTGTCTCTTAGTCACAAGTATGTAAGACACTAAAGAGGCCGTAGGCTTACTTCCGCCAACGCGCTAACCCGTATCCCTACGACGCTCGGCAAATACCGTCCATGGCATTTGACGGTTGGCTCCAGCAATGCCACTGCCTCTTCTGGTGAGTTGGAGCCTATTGTTAGCGCGGACAGCCAGCTCTTATGCCGACAGGAAGGCAGAGTGCGTCTGCTCAGCCGACCATCCGCGCCAAGGATGGCGCGGCTTGAGCCCCCAGAGATGGGTTTACGGCGAGTCGGAGGAGCGGTGCGCTTTGCCTTATATAGCCATTAAGCACAACAAAAAGATGTGACTAAGAGACAGGCCGTCAGCTATAAGCTGGTAAGTTAAGGACAAGCACCGTCTTGGGTTGTTGACGCAGCACTGACATTGCAAATTTAGGGCTGCGCGGTTAGTGTGACCTCCCTGTTTAAATAACCAGTACTCATGTGATTACCCCTATGCCAGCCTCTATGACCACACCTTCTCGGCTCAACATTCGCCGCCGCCCAAACGTTCATCACCAATTGCCTAGTGACTTACCCGCTATTATTCAGCGGCTTTATGCCAGCCGTGGCGTGGTCAATCCAGATCAACTTAATTTAGGTGCAGCTAACTTACTCAAGCCTGAATTTAAGGGCATGGATGAGGCGATTAAGGTGTTGGTACAAGGCTTAAACGAGCAGCGAAACATCGTTATCGTCGGCGATTTTGACTGTGATGGCGCCACCAGCTCGGCACTGATGGTGCATGGTTTACGCGCCATGGGCGCGCAACAGGTGCAGTATTTGGTGCCCAATCGCTTCGACTACGGTTATGGCTTAAGCCCGCAAGTGGTGGATGAAGTGGCCGCTATGGGCGGCGAGCTGCTGATCACGGTTGATAACGGTATTTCTAGTATTGCTGGCGTGGCGGCGGCTAATGCGCTGGGCATGACGGTAATAGTGACCGACCACCACTTGCCCGGCAACGAAGTGCCGGATGCGGCGGCCATCGTTAATCCCAATCAGCATGGTTGTGATTTTCCTTCGAAAAATTTAGCTGGCGTGGGCGTGGCCTTTTATTTATTGCTGGCGCTGCGCGCAGCACTCACAGAGCTTGGCTGGTTTACACGTCTTAGTATTAGTGCCCCCAATATGGGTGAATATCTGGACTTAGTGGCGCTGGGCACAGTGGCCGACGTGGTGGCATTTGATGCCAACAACCGCGTGCTGGTGCACCAAGGTTTACAGCGCATGCGCGCCGGCCGAGTGCGACCGGGTATTCAAGCCTTAATCGATATTTCGCAGCGCAATCAGTCGCGCTTGGTGGCTAGTGATCTGGGCTTTGCGCTTGGGCCTAGGTTAAACGCAGTAGGGCGGCTTGATGATATGTCGATGGGCGTGGCTTGTTTGCTAAGCGAAAACTTAGATGAAGCGCGCAAGCTGGCCGCCATGATGGACGACCTTAATCGCGAGCGAAAAGCCATAGAAGCCAGCATGCAAGATGAAGCACTGGCCACCCTCACCAAAATCCACATTAGCGAGGGTGAGTTGCCAAGCGGCTTGGTGTTGCATCAAGACGACTGGCATCAGGGTGTGGTGGGCTTGGTCGCATCACGCATTAAAGAGCGTTATTACCGACCGGTGATCGCCTTTGCTGAGGCCGGTGACGATGAGCTAAAAGGCTCGGGGCGCTCCATTCCTGGCGTGCATTTGCGTGACTTATTAGAAGAAGTCGACCGCCAACATCCAGGCGTGATCGATAAGTTTGGCGGCCACGCCATGGCGGCGGGCTTGTCGTTGCGCAAATCTGCATTGGCGCCGTTTAAGGCGGCCTTTGAAAGCATTGTTGCCGACTGGGTGAGCCCTGAATTATTGGCCGGAGAAATATTAACCGACGGCGAGTTGGAAGCGAGTGCGCTGACCTTAACCTTGGCGGAGCAATTGCGCGGCGCCGGCCCTTGGGGCCAGTCTTTTCCCGAGCCATTATTCGACGGTCACTTTCGCATTATTAAGCAGCGTCTAGTGGGCGAAAAACACCTTAAATTAGTGCTGAGCTTAGACGAAGGCCGCACTCTGATTGATGCCATCGCCTTTAACGTGGATCTTAAAATTTGGCCTAATGCTGGCATTAACCAAGTGCAGTTGGTGTATAAGCTGGATATTAATGAATGGCAGGGCAAGCAATCGCTGCAGCTGATGGTGGATAAGATAGTGCCGCTGTAAGCCGAGCCGTCAGCGTTAAACGCTAAGCT